>NZ_SZZV01000026.1:0-63471 GCF_009829935.1 Pantoea sp. Seng
GGAATGGATGGAAGACTATAATAACTGGCATCCCCATAAAGGGCTGAAAATGCAGTCACCAAGGGAATACAGAAGTTCGCTGCTAGCTATAAATTAACCGTGTCCGTTTTAGCGGGGGCAACTCCAGGAGTCAGGAGTCAGGGATGTGAATACGGGCTAAAATGACTGTTAACATTCACTGTAATCAGTAACCCAATTTGCGTTTTCAGTTGTGATTCGTGGTTCGCGAATGCGGGTTTGTTGTGAGTGAGTGAGTGAGTGAGTGAGTGAGTGAAGCTAAATCATCGGTGGCTTATGGCTGCCTGTACGTGAGTGAAAACGGGTAGATGCTCAGCGTTGAGCCATTGCAAGTGCGGGATAGCGGGTAAGCTATAACTGGCGGGTCCTGACCGGTTCACCATGCTCTACTGGCGATATTGAAGATAAGCAATGGCCAGAGAATGAACGACTGAAGAGGCATGCCTGGTGGGGTATGACCGATGGCAAATGACCTATTAAAGAGAAGAGATAAGAGATAAGAGAGAAGAGAGAAGAGAGAAGAGCATTTTAGCTGCTCTTTCTGGTGAAGTGTCCGTTTTAACCGGTGGCTATTACATGCACCCATTGCCGGATCAACCAGAAACGGAATGTTTGTCTTTGTACTCCAACGTTCACTGTAATCAGCAAAACAGGTGAAGACCGTTTTTTCCTACCTCCCGAATCCCTGGTTGTAACATTCACTGTAATCAGTAATTGCTCCTCGCTGGCAAAGTTATTTACGTTCACTGTAATCAGTAAAGCGATCTTCTGAGGCCACAACGATAAGGTATAAAAATGTTTCGGTAGAGGGAAGGGCTGCAGAGCATTCACTGAAATCAGTGACAGCGTGACGCGCACGATTGAGGCCTTAAATCCAATCCCGACCGCACTGGCATAACGTTCACTGCAATCTGCAATAAAGGGAAAAATTCACTGTAATCAGTGAAGGTGACCAACCCTGTCACTTTTACTGTTTATTTGTACAGACAATAAGGTGATTACAGTGAATGAGTGCCAACAATTCAATATTACATAGAATATTCAAACATTTAAATTTAATCATTCACTATAATCTGTTTTCACTACATCACCACCATTCACTGTAATCAGCAACCAAATACGCTATGGCTGATGTTCACTGTAATCAGCATACCCGCTGCAAAAGAGGGCGCTCGAGTGTTGAAAACCCACCTAGTAAGTACTCACTATCACAATTTAACCCAATGATTCGTCAAATTTGATAACTCTGCAGGAGGAAGTAAGACTAACGTGTCGCTGAATACTGTTTACAGTGAACGTTACTGATTACAGTGAACGTTACTGATTACAGTGAATGAATGAAGGGATGCTGATTACAGTGAACAGTGCGGAGAAGAAGTGTGTCACTTTTGGCGATTAAGTGACACACTCAAGGGCAGGTAGCTGATTACAGTGAACGTGAAAAATCAGTCTTCAAACTCAATATCATCGAGGGAATCAATGCTCTCAAGATTGCTGATACCGTCCAGCTTCGGCGTTCTGCTATGGATAATAAAGAACACAGAACGTCCACGCTTCACCTCTGAATAGTCGAGGTAACCAATCTCCTTAAGCTGCTCCATCGCGCGTCGAACCACGTGGTTTTGCGTGGTCGTCTTAGAGCCTAAGTTTAAACGCATGCGCAGACGCGCCAGCGATATCGGTGCAGGATTGGTTGGCAAGCTTTCCAGGTAGGTATACAGCGCCTGAGCCGATTCCTTACGTTTGAGGCGTGAAATAGCACGCAGCTGCAGCAGGACTTTATGGTCAAAGTTATACAGCTCAAACAGTTTGGGATCGGCCTGAATGCGCACCAGATCCTTTTCACGATCGTAATACGCCGACTGCACAAGGTGGGTATGATACGCTTTGTCATTACCTTCAAAGGACAACGTATTGGTTGCGATGCGTCGTAATGAGGCATCTAAACGCTTACGTAAGGCCGCTGAAGAGTTTGCCGATGGGATCCCGCACATTTTCACGAAATCAATAAACGGCAGCGTCACGGTGTCGCCCTTTGAGGGATAACGCGAAAAAGACTGAATGATGCCAGCCCAGGTTTTGAAATCATTATCCATGTCCAGCCTTGCGCCAGTAATGGTAATCTTTTCATAGCCTTCCGCTTTAACTAACGAAAGGTTCTTGAGCTCTTTGGTGGCGTCCGTTGAAGCCATCGCGCCCGATTTCCCACGCGCAGTAGACTTTAGTGTCGGAACGAACAGACCCAGGCGCATCAACGCGACCGGTTGTACGGTGTTATTTTTATTAGGATGAAGCTGGATAACCTCACCGCTGTTTTTTGTCACCGACAGAAAAGGTTCTAGTAACGCTTTGTTTTCACTCTCTTTATCTGCCATAGCCTGAGATCTTCATTCTGTGGATGAAAAGGATCGATTTCTGATTACAGTGAACATTAACACTGTTTATAGTGAACATTCTACAGTCTATAGTGAATATTATGCTGATTGTAGTGAACGTTTTTCTGATTATAGTGAACGCGATCACCTTCTCAGGCCTTGTGGGGTGCGGCTTGCAGCGATCGGGGATCTCTTAGGATCTCTTTAAGATCTCTCTATGATCTTTCTTTAAGATCTATTCACTGTATAACTGCATAACCCTATGAAGAATCAGCTTCTAACATCAAAAACTGTCAGAATATGCAGGTCAGTAAGATTGATCCCACCAATGGCGAAAAAACATTAATTCTCTGTAAAGAAGATCCGCTTCTTTCATCAGAAGAGAACAACTTCCTCATTATTATTCATTTTTCATCAATCTTCACCGAGCGTAAGGTGAAACTCATATTCATCCCCTACAACTCATGACGAAGGCATCTTATGACTGACAACGTTATTTCACGTAACCCTACCACTGGCGAAATCATCGCATCCTATCCATTGCAGAATGCCGCTGAACTCGAAGCTGCGTTGCAGACCAGCGCGGATGCTTTTGCACAATGGCGAGCCACCAGCATGGCACAGCGTGTCATCGTGTTACGCCAGTTAGCAGAACAGATCCGCCAGCGTCAGGATCAACTCGCTACCATGGCAACCCTGGAGATGGGTAAACCCATTGCACAGGCTCGTGCTGAAGTCCTCAAATGTGCAAATCTCTGCGACTGGTATGCAGAACAGGGCCCAGCGATGCTGGCTGACAAGCCTACGCTGGTAGAAAATCAGCAAGCCTGGCAATCGTTTCGTCCATTAGGCGTGATTCTTGCGGTAATGCCGTGGAACTTTCCTTACTGGCAGGTGCTGCGCGGTGCAGTCAGCATGTTGCTGGCAGGCAACACGTATGTGCTCAAACACGCGCCAAGCGTAATGGGTGCAGCCAATCTGATGACAGAACTGTTTGACGCGACAGATCTGCCAAAAGGTGGCTTCACCGTGATTAACGTGGATAACGATGGCGTTTCGGCTGCAATTAAAGATCCGCGTATTGCGGCAGTTGCGGTGACAGGAAGTGTGCGGGCGGGCGGTGCTATTGCAGCACAAGCCGGTGCCGTATTGAAGAAAACGGTACTGGAGCTGGGTGGTGCAGATCCGTTTATCGTACTTGCCGATGCGGATCTGGATGCGGCAGTGGCTTCTGCGGTCACAGGACGCTACCAGAACACCGGACAGGTGTGCATGGCAGCCAAACGGTTCATCATTGAGGAAAGTGTCGCAGAAGCGTTTGAGGCGCGTTTTAGCGCGGCTGTGAAGGCATTGAAAATTGGCGATCCGCTGAATGAAGAAACTTATATCGGACCGATGGCGCGTTATGATCTGCGTGATGAGTTAGACCAGCAGGTAAAGCAGACCCTGAAACAAGGTGCGCGCCTGGTTATCGGTGGTCATAAGATCGATGGCGTTGGCAACTACTACGCACCAACGATCCTTGCTGATGTGACACCCGACATGATCGCCTTCCAGCAGGAGATCTTTGGCCCCGTGGCAGCGATTACAGTGGCACGCAATGCACAGCATGCTTTAGAGCTGGCGAATAACAGCGAATTTGGTTTGAGCGCTACCGTGTGGAGCGGTAATGAAGCGATAGCCAATGAGCTGGCAGAGAAACTGGAAACCGGCGCCGTGTTCATCAATGGCAACGGTGCTTCCGATCCCCGCGTGGCGATTGGTGGTGTGAAGAAGAGCGGCTATGGTCGTGAACTTTCCAGTTTTGGCGTTCACGAATTCTGTAATATCCAGACCATCTGGAAAAACCGTCGTTAGGACTTTTAGGGCGTGCACTGCACGCCCTTATTCCACGCTCTATCTCCTGCCTTACTGTTAATCCTCGGTTAAAATTGTTGTGGAGTAGCTCAAAGAATCCGCTAATGGTATTACAAAGGTATTGTTAGTGGTGTTAGATTGGCCTCACCTACACCGGGGAGTCCTATTTTAATGAAAACAACAATCCCAAAATTATCCTTCATGATGTTTCTCGAGTGGTTTATCTGGGGGGCATGGTTTGTGCCGCTCTGGGCTTTCCTCAGCAAAAACGGCTTTTCGCCGGTTGAGATTGCCTGGTGCTATGCCTGTACTTCGATTGCCGCTATCCTGTCGCCGATCCTCGTTGGATCGTTGGCAGACCGCTTCTTCCAGGCACAGAAAGTGTTGTCGCTGCTGATGATCGTCGGTTCCATTCTGATGTATTTCGCGGCCCAGCAGACGCACTTCAGTGGTTTCTTCCCACTGCTGCTGTTGTATGCGCTCACTTACATGCCGACCATTGCGCTGACTAACAGTATTGCTTTCTCGCATGTCAAAGATGTCGAACGCGATTATCCACGCGTGCGGGTCATGGGCACTTTAGGCTGGATTGCGTCAGGCATTGCCTGTGGTTTCCTGCCGCCGCTGATGGGCTATGGCGACATTTCAGCCAGTAATGTGCCGCTGCTGATCACTGCTGCCAGTTCACTGGTGTTGGGGATCTTTTCGCTGATGCTGCCGGCAACCGAGCCGAAAAGCACCGGCAAATTCAGCCTGCGTGTGGCACTGGGTCTGGATGCGCTGCATCTCCTGAAAGATCGCAGTTTCCTTGTGTTCTTCGTCTGCTCATTCCTGTTCAGCATGCCGCTGGCTTTTTACTACATCTTTGCCGAAGGCTACCTGACGGAGGTGGGCCTGCCGCACGCCACCGGTTGGATGACGCTGGGTCAGGTATCGGAGATCTTCTTCCTGCTGGCACTGCCGTTCTTTATCAAGCGCTTTGGCATTGGCAAAGTGTTGCTGCTTGGCTTAACCACCGCAGCGCTGCGCTACATATTCTTCGTGTTCGGCGGCGATCAAAATGCCCTGACGATTGGCCTGTTGTTTATGGGCATCCTGCTGCACGGCGTCAGCTATGACTTCTACTTCATCACGGCTTACATCTACGTTGATAAAAAAGCACCGGTCGCGATGCGCAACGCAGCACAGGGCCTGATCACGCTCGCATGCCAGGGGATTGGCAGCTTGCTGGGCTATCGTCTCGGCGGATATTTGATGCAAGAGATGTTCGCTTACGACCAGCCTCGCAATGGCCAAACGTTCAACTGGGCGGGCATGTGGATGTTTGGCAGCGTGATGATCATCATTATCACCATCGCCTTCATCGTGCTGTTCCGCGATGGCAAAAAACGCAGTGAAGAATTAACTGCTTTCGAGCAATCAGCCACCGCTGATAGCCATAAATAAGAGATGTAATGATGACAATGACACTCCAGGAAAAACGGATTTTGGGCGCTTTCTATGGTCAGGCGCTGGGCGATGCGATGGGCATGCCATCGGAATTGTGGCCGCGCAGTCGCGTTAAGCAGCATTTTGGCTGGATTGATGGTTTTCTGCCGGGGCCTGCTGAAAACAATGCCGCCTGTTATTTTGGCCGCGCGGCATTTACTGACGACACTTCGATGGCGCTGGCTTTGGCAGATGCGATAGTCACGCATGATGGCGATATCAACGCGGAGACCATTGGTGCCAATATCCTGCACTGGGCAGAGGAGTTTGATGCCTTCAACAAAAACGTATTGGGACCCACATCCAAAATAGCCCTGAATGCACTGAAAACGGGAACGCCAGTGGCGCAGCTGGAGAACAACGGCATGACCAATGGCGCGGCGATGCGCGTTTCACCGCTTGGTTGTCTGTTGCCAGCCAAAGATCTGGATGCCTTTATTGACGCTGTCGCACTGGCATCCAGTCCTACGCATAAATCTGATGTCGCCATCGCGGGGGCAACGGTGATTGCCTGGGCAGTGTCACGTGCCATTGACGGCGCAAGCTGGGCATACATCCGCGATGAGCTGCCTGCGATTGCGCGCGCTGCGCAGGAAAAACGCGTCACGACCTTTAGCGCGTCCATGGCCGCGCGTGTTGAGCTGGCGTTGAGCGTTGTGGCGCAGGGCAGAGGTGTGGAGTCAACGATGCAGCAGATTTATGATTTGGTGGGGACCGGGACGGCCACTATCGAATCGGTTCCAGCTGCTATTGCAATGGTTGAACTGGCCAACACCGATCCGAATCGCTGCGCTATTCTTTGTGCCAATCTGGGGGGCGATACCGATACCATCGGCGCGATGGCGGTGGCCATTTGCGGAGCGCTGCATGGCATTGATGGGATTGATTCACAGTTAAAAGCCGAACTGGATGCTGCCAACGCGCTGGATTTCACTCGCTATAGCAACGCATTCATGCGTTTCCGTCAGCAGCGTGAGGCCGTTTATGCTGACGCCTGATGACCTGAACCGGCTGGAAGGACGTCTGCCGGTGTGCGTGATTGGTGCCGCTGTGGTGGACGTGATTGCCGATGCCTATTCGTTACCGCATCGGGGAAGTGATATTGAACTCCACCAGCAGGGCGTCAACGTGGGCGGTTGTGCGTTGAATGTAGCGATCGCGTTGCATCGGTTGGGCATTCCATCCATCAACGCGCTGCCGCTGGGTAACGGCATTTGGGCCAGTATTGTGCGGCAGAAGCTGATGGAATATGGCCTTCAAAGCGTGCTGGAAACCAGTAAAGGAGACAATGGCTGGTGTCTGGCACTGGTGGAGCCGGATGGTGAGCGCACGTTTCTGTCGGTTAGCGGTGTCGAAAATCTGTGGGATGCTGAACTGCTGCGCACATTGCCACAACCCCCACACCGTTGGATCTACCTGTCTGGCTATCAACTGACCAGCAAAAGCGGCGATGTGCTGATCGACTGGCTCGAACAGCAGGCGCATAACTATCAATTGCTGGTGGATTTCGGTCCGCGTTTGGCTGACATCGGGGAGCGTCAATTTGCCCGTATTATGGCGCTAAAACCACTGATTACAGTGAACAGACAGGAAGCAGAGTTACTGTGGCTGGAGCGTTTGAACCAGCATCAAGCCTTTGATGCCCGTCAGTTAATGGCTCAATGGCAACAACACTTTGGCGCTGCGTTGGTGGTGCGTCTAGACAGTGATGGCGCAGGTTATATCGATGCAGAGTCGCAGGGTTGGATCCCTGCTCTGGCAACGCAAGTAGTCGATACGATTGGCGCCGGTGACAGCCATGCGGGGGGAGTGTTAGCCGGGCTCGCGTCAGGTTGGTCGCTGGCGGAAAGTGTGGCATTGGGTAATGCCGTGGCGTCTTATGTGGTGTCACAACGCGGTGGTGATTGTGCACCCGATCGCGCCACGCTGCAGAGCTATTGGCAGCAAAGACTTACTCAGCAATAAACACGTACATGTCGCTGCGGCAGTAGCTGATGCTGTACTCCAGAGGATTGCCTTGCGCGTCAAGTGCCAGCTGTTTAATCACTAACACAGGGACATTGGCGGGCAGGGCAATCTGCTGCTGGAGCGCTTCATCAGGCATGCGGGCACTCACTCTGCTTTGGGACTTAACCGGCAAAATCTGTTGCTTGTTAAAGTAATCATACAAAGAAATTCCAATGTCATCGGCATCTGCAATAAAGTGTGCCGGCACCCAGGATTCTTCAACTGACACCGCTTGCTGATCGACATAACGAATACGCTTCAGCAAGTAGACTTCGCTACCTTTGCTTAATCCCAGTTTTTCACCGATTTCCGCGCTGCACTGAATTTTGCTCTTATTAATCCACACCGTATCAGGCTTTTTACCGCGTAAAACCGCCTGCTGCGACAAACCTTTGGGCTCTTTCAGCGAATACTCAAACTGGCTGCAAATTTGTGTACCGTAACCGCGTGAACGAAACACCACCCCCTCTTTTTCCAGCTCATCCATCGCTTTACGCACCGTAATACGCGAGATGCTGAGCGACTGGCTGAATTCTCGCTCACCGGGCAGGATCTCTTCATGCACCAGGATGCCATCACGCACCGCCTCTTTGATGGCGGCGGCAAAGCGCTTGTACAACGGCGTACGGCTCTCTTCAGCCAGTGTGGTGGTAAGCCGCGAAAACAGCGGATTCTGTTCAGTCATAGCGGGCTGAGCACTCAATTGGGTTAGCCAGGGGTGAGATATGATACTGAATTTTCACCGTTCGCGTAGCGACTTTAACCACATGTTATTGCGGTTATTAGCGCTTAGATTCAACCAATCCTTTCGCTTGTAATTTGACCTAACCCGTAACGAAGACTATAGTCACGCTTACGGATATTTTAAGGCAAGGAGGGGTAAATGGGCATTTACCTGACGCCAGAATTTCAGGAAGAGAGATGTAATGCACGCATCAATGATAAAATTTTGTGTAAAGCTGCAAAGTCGATTTTTGCGGGATTACATGGAGACCCATTAGGACGTTACACGTTCAAAAAACGATTCGGGTTGCCTGGTGTGGGGGCATCTGACGGCGCGCGTAGCATTGTTTTCTTCAATTATGGCAACAACATTTATTTCTTTGATATGTTCTTGAAAAGTCAGCTATCAAAGAAGAAAGGCAAAGAACTTGAAGATGATGAAATTGATGCTTATTGCCGTATCGCTCGGGATTTTATTGCGATGTCAGATGAGAAGGTCCGGGAGTTGATTAAGTTAAAAGAACTAATCGAGGTAACTTGTGATGACTGAACGCTTAAAGAAAATCCACGATATGGCGCAGCGCTATAACCAATTGGGCGTTGTTCAGGGCGAGACGGTTGCGGAAATCAGTGCGGCGATCGAAGCTCGTAATATCCCTCCAGTACGCGCTATGTCTGGGATTGAGATTAAAGCGGTACGCTTAAGATGGAAGATGTCGCAGGCAGCATTGGCAATGACCACTGGCATGTCAGTTGAGAGTGTTTCAAAGTGGGAACGTAACGAGAGTAAACCCAATAAAGCGGCTTTGCGTATCCTCAACACCATTGAAGACAAAGGTCCAGCGGTTTTCATTCTATAAAACATAAAAGCCCTGTTGGGCTTTTATGCATCAAACAACCTATCACCGCTCATCAAACGGCACGCCGCCTTTAGATTTATGATGCTTAGGCGTTTCAATGATTGAGACCGTCACCGAATTGGCATCAATCTCAAACGAGTCCGCGACTGCGGCAGTCACCGCTTTCAGCAACTTCTTCTTCTGCTCAACCGTGCGGCCTTCCGCAGCATAGACAACGATTTCTGGCATTTCCGTTTCTCCTTGAGGGTTCAGATTCGGTTTCAGCATAACCCAGTCATGCCCGAGCATGCAGTGTCAATTTGTCATAAACACCCGCGCAAACCGTTTATCTCCGCAGGCGATCTGTGTTTAAATGTGTATTGTTATGTTATAACATAATTTCTCTGGGATTTTTGTAGCGGTATTTTTCGGAAACCATAATGAAATCAATGAAAAAATTGCTGATCGCCACGGCGCTCGGCCTGGCTTCGTGCGCCTCATTCGCGGCGCAGCATCAGGAAAACACGGTGCGCATTGCCGCTCCGTTTGAAATTAAAGGTGCCGATCCGGCGCTTTCCGGTGACATCCTTCTGCGCATGGATGTGGTGGAAACGCTGGTGGAAGTGAACCAACGCGGTGAACCGATCCCGGCTTTGGCGAAGAGTTGGCAGGTCTCGGAAGACGGTTTGCGCTGGCAATTACAGCTGCGCGATAACGTGCATTTCCATGATGGTTCGCCACTGGATGCGGCAGCGGTAGTGAAATCACTCAATACTGCGCGGAGTAAAGCGGGATTACTGGATAAAACACCGATCACTGAGATCAGCGGAGAAGGGCAGGTGGTGACCATCACGCTGCGCGAGCCTTTCACACCTCTGCTTTCCGTCCTGGCGGAAAGTCGCTCGCAAATTCTGGCGTTATCCAGCTGGGATGCACAGGGCAACATCACGCGCATCATCGGCTCCGGGCCGTTTATGCTGACCGCCTTTAAGCCGCCGCAGTCGTTAGCGGTAAAACGCTTTGAAGGTTACTGGGGAGAAAAACCATACATCGCCGCAGCCAGCTATCTCTCTTCTGGCCGGGCAGAGACCCGCGCGCTATTAGCAGAAAGCGGTGATGCGGATTATGTGTTCAATCTGGATGCCGCCAGCCGTCAGCGTCTGGCACACAAACCTGCGCTGCAACTTCCCGCAATCCCCGTGCCGCGCACGCTTATGCTGAAGCTCAATCTGGGCGATCCGCTGTTAGCGGAACAGCCGGTGCGTGAAGCGATCAGCATGGCCATTGATCGTAATGCGTTAGCGATGGCGGTGTTGCGCTATCCGGGTGCTGCCAGCCAGTTGTTCCCGCCGAACATGGGCGAGTGGCACAATGCGGCGCTGCCTCCACTCTCCTATCAGCCCGATTCGGCGGTCACGCTGTTGCAGAAAGCCGGCTGGCAACCGGGATCAGATGGTGTGCTGACCCGCAACGGCCAGCGATTCAGCCTGACGCTGCTGACCTTCCCGGATCGCCCTGAACTGCCGTTGATGGCGATGGTTATCCAGCAGCAACTGCGCAAAATCGGTATTGAAGTGAAGATCAACTCAACCAATGCCAGCGAAATTCCTGCCCAGCACCACAGCGGGAAACTGCAACTGGCGCTGTTCTCACGCAACTTTGCACTCACGCCCGATCCAACCGGCACCTTATTGCAGGATTATGCCGAGAAAGGTGGCGACTGGGGGGCGATGAACTGGCATCCGACAGGATTCAGTGGCGCACTGCATACCCTGACGCAATCCACCGATGCCTCCGCGCGTGCCAAAGCTCGAACACTCATCACTTCGGCACTGCAACAGGATCTCCCGATGATTCCAATCGCCTGGTATCAACAATCTGCAGCGATCAACAGTAAGTTGCAAAACGTCGCGCTCGATCCGTTTGAGCGTCACTTCGGCCTGCGCCAACTGCGTTGGGAGCCGTGATGATCAAACAACTTTGCTGGCGGCTGATGCAGGCATTTTTTGTCGTGCTCTCGGTGGGATTACTCACCTGGTTTTTGGTCCGGTCGCTGCCGGGCGATATGGCGTGGCGCATTGCCAGCGGTCGCTACGGCTATGATCGGGTTGATGCGGATGCCGTCGCGCGCGTGCAGCAGGAGTTAAGTGGGGCTGCTGAGCAAGGCAGTGCGTTACTGCACTGGTTGTTGGACCTGCTGCAATTTAACTTTGGCCGTTCACTGGTCTCCGGCGAACCGGTGATGGATGAATTGCGCTGGCAACTGAGTCAGACGCTGGCGTTAGCCGGTGTTTCATTGCTACTGGCAATCATTATCACGCTGCCGTTGGGTATCTGGGCCGGTTGCCATGCCAATGGCAAACTGGATCGGCTGCTGTTTTGGCTGACATCGATGCTTAAGTCTGTGCCGCATTTTGCACTGGGTATGCTGCTGATCGTGCTGTTCGCGCTGCAACTCGACTGGCTGCCGAGTGCGGGACACGGTGAGCTGCGTCATTTCCTGTTACCCGCTTTGACGCTGGCCTTGTCGCTAAGCGCGGTGGGCGTGCGTGTGGTGCGCGAAGCCACCTGGCAGGTAGTGAACGCGGGTTATTACCAATGGGGGGAGCAAAAAGGTCTGGCGACCGTCACTTTGCTGCGTTGTCATGGTTTACGCAATCTGGGAACACCGGTACTCACTTGGTTCGGCATGCAGTTTGTCTGGCTGGTGGAAGGCGTGGTGGTAGTGGAAACGTTGTTTGCCTGGCCGGGCATTGGGCATGCGTTGGTTCATGCCATTTTCGCCCGCGATGTGCCAGTAATTCAGGCCAGTGCCATGACGCTCGGCCTGCTGTTTGTCCTGCTAAATATGCTGGTAGATGCAGGTTGCCATCTGCTTGATCCGCGAGGGACGCGCCCATGAAATTAACTTCAAGTCATGTCGGTTTACTGCTGCTAGCTCTGCTACTGAGCTACGCCTTTTTACTGCCTCTGTTTCATCATGGTGATCCTCTGCAACAAGAACTGCTCAACATATTGCAGCCGCCCAGCCAGGCCAATCTGTTAGGTTTTGATCACCTGGGACGTGACATGCTGCCGCGCCTGAGTGCGGCGCTGCGCCTGTCACTGGGTCTGGCTGCACTGTGTGTGATCAGTGCGATGCTGGTCGGTGTGCTGGCTGGCGTACTCAGCGCGCTTTATGGTGGAGTGCTCGACCGTGTGGTCAGCATGCTGGGGGATATGTGCCTCGCGCTGCCCGGCCTGCTGCTGGTGCTGTTACTAGCGGCGATTGCTCCGGACTCACCGGAGATGCTGTGGTTAGGCATTTCGTTGGTGCTGTGGGTGGAATTCTTCCGTGTGACACGCGCCACCTTACGTCTGATTGTGCATTCGCCGGGTATGCAGGCGTCGAAACTGCTGGGTTTTAACGCGATCTACCGCTTTCACCGTCACCTTTGGCCGGCACTCGCACCTGTTTTGCTTACCGTTGCACTGTTCTCGTTTAGCAGCGCCATCATGGCGGTATCGGCACTGGGATTTATCAGCGTCGGTGTCCGTCCACCGACACCGGAATTGGGCTTGATGATGACCGAACTGCTGCCCTTTGCCTGGGAAGCGCCCTGGTTGCTGCTACAGCCTGTGGTCGCACTGTTTTTATTACTGATTAGCCTTAACCTGATGATGAAAAAGGAGCGTGCATGAAAGGATTACAGGCCATCGGCATAAACATCGCAACAGCAGAAGCCACGCTGGTGGAGCCGGTTGATTTCCACTTGCAACCTGGCCAACCGCTCACTTTATTGGGTGAGACTGGCTCCGGAAAAAGCCTGTTGGCGCAGGCGGTAATGGGAATTTTGCCGGAGACACTTCAGGCCAGCGGAACCCTGATCATCAACGGTCAACGCTATCAGTTACCGCAGGATCGTGATGCGTTACGCAGCTTGTGGGGAAGGACTATGGCCTCGCTGCCACAAGAACCCTGGCTGGCGCTCGATCCCACCATGGCGGTTCAGCAGCAGGTCGCGGAAGGCTATCGCTATATTCGAGGGCATTCCGCGCCGCGAAGCGTGGCGGCTGCGCAGGATGACCTTGCGCAACTGGGCTTACAGGCAGCGGCACAAAAATTCCCGTGGCAACTGTCCGGTGGCATGGCGCAGCGTGCGGCATTTGCGGCGGCGCGCGCGGGCGGTGCGGAGATTTTGATAGCAGATGAACCGACTAAGGGTTTGGATGTGTCGCGACGCGATGACGTTGCTACTTTGCTGGGTCGTGAAGTGGCTGAAGGTGGGACTTTAATGACCATCACGCACGATATTGCGCTGGCGCGTCAGTTGGGCGGAGACGTTATCGTCATGCATAAGGGCAAAGTGATCGAGCAAGGCGCAGCGCAGCAAGTGTTATACACCCCGCAGCAGCGCTATACCCGCGAGTTGCTGGCCGCCGATCCCGTTGCCTGGCCGCAACGGCAAAGCACGGTGATCCGCAGCAAACCCGTGGTAAGTGCGCAAGGATTAAAACTGCAGCGCGGCGGAAATACGTTGGGTGTACCAGAAAATTTCACCCTGCATGCTGGGGAAATTGTCGGCTTACATGGGGCCAGCGGCAGTGGAAAAAGCAGCTTTGGCGACGTATTGCTGGGATTACTCGCGCCACAGCAGGGCAGCATTACACGTCACGTCGCGGCGAGCGCGCTGAAGTATCAGAAGATCTATCAGGATCCCTCGGCATTGTTTCCCCCCACGCGCACACTGTCACAAAGCCTGGAGGATGTGCTGCGTTGTCATCGCATTGAACGGTCAAAACGCGACTCGCTAATGGAGCAATTAGCCTTAGATCCTTCATTACTCACGCGCTGCCCGGATTCCCTCTCGGGCGGCGAGTTACAGCGCTTCTCTCTGTTACGCGTCATGCTGCTTGAGCCGGTTTTCCTGTTCGCCGATGAGCCCACATCGCGGCTCGACCCGCTGGTACAGCAGCAAACCCTGCAGCTGATAACGCAGATGGCGCGTCAGCTGCAGTGCGGCGTGCTGCTGGTGAGCCACGATCGCGAACTGCTGGAGAAGGGGACAGATCGCGTGATTGCGATGCAGGCGGCTTAACGTTCTGGCGGCTGGCTATCACCGACACCAAGTGAGCGCTGCATCACGACGGTGTCGAGCCAGCGGCCATGTTTGAATCCCACCGATTTCATTACACCGGTGTGCTCGAAGCCGAGCGCCCGGTGTAATCCCAGCGAACCCTGATTGGCGCTATCTCCCACGATGGCGATGATCTGGCGAAAGCCTGCTGCTTCTGCCAGCGCAATCGCTTTTTGCAATAACGCCCGCCCGACGCCACGCCCGGTCTGTTCATGATCGAGATAAATCGAATCTTCCAGCGTGAAGCGATAGGCATAGCGCGGTCGATAAGGTGCCAGATAACAATAACCCAATACCTGTTCATCCTCTTGCGCCACCAGCCAGAAGCCTCCGCGCTGCTGCACATCTTTGACGCGGTTGAGCATTTCGCTTTCGCTGGGCGGTTCGGTTTCAAAGGTGGCGGTGCCGTGGAGGACGTGCCACGCATAGATTTTCTGAATGGCAGCGGCGTGATGGGGTCGGGCGGGAATAATATCCATATGTTCCTGATAATCGGCTAGCGAAAAACACAGGATGCCACTGTGTCACGCGCCAATCATCGGGTTTGAACATAGGAAATTATTATGACTAATTTTGCTCCGACAGCTGCACTGCCATGGTATTCGCTTCCAGCGCTTCGAAGATGTGCGGTTCGTCGGCGGGGTAGCAGATGTAGTCACCGGGATGAAGTTCGACCGGGGCATCGGTAGGCCCAACAAGTGCGCGACCCTGCGCAATAATGATGTGTTCTACGGAACCGGGCGGATGCGGATGAGAGGCGCGCGGTGCGCCCGGCTGGCTGGTGATCAGATATAAATCACGACGTCCGCCCGGCGGACAGCTGGCCAGTAGCGCGGCCTGGTAATCCGCGAGTTCAGCCGACACCATCATGCCCTCACCACGACGGATCACCTGCAAACGCTTCACTTCCGGCTCCATCAGGCGGGCAAAAGGAATATTGAGCGCCACGCACAGTGACCATAACGTCTCAATGCTGGGATTGCCGTTGCCCGCTTCCAGTTGGGAAAGCGTGGATTTCGCAATGCCAGCGCGGCGGGCGACTTCGGTTAACGAGAGCCCGGCACGCTGGCGTTCGCGCACTAATCCAGCAGAGATAAGATCGATCGGTGGTGTCACAATTACTCCTGTTCTTTATATCGAACGTTTTGTTCATCTTGTAAAACATCTCGGGCGCGTTCATTATAACGGCTTTCCTGTTCGATATGAGATCAAATTGTGATGCGTCTGGGTGCAGTTCCGCTTGATCGCGGCGTATTAAAAGCGATTTTCCTGGTTTGTCTGGCCGACGGTATTGTCGGGCTCTCTTACGGTTCGCTGGCGGCGGCGGATGGTTTTCCACTGTGGGTGCCCATCGCGCTTTCGACGATGGTGCTGGCAGGCGCATCCGAGTTTCTGTTCATCGGCATTGTGGCCGGTGGTGGCAGCCCATTAACAGCAGCGGCGGCGGGTTTGCTGGTCAACGCGCGGCACTTGCCCTTTGGTATTGCAGTGAAAGATCTGGTCGGCCAGGGCGGACGCAGTTTGCTGGGTTGCCATATCATGAATGACGAAAGCGTGGTGTTTGGCATTTCGCAAAAGACGCTTTCCCAGCGAAGCGCCGCATACTGGGTGTGTGGTTTAGGGATTTTTGCTATCTGGCCACTCAGTGTGGTGTGCGGCGCATTTATCGGGCGCTTCATTCCCGATGTCTCGGCGATTGGTCTCGATGCGGTTTTCCCTGCCATCTTGATCGCGCTGATATTTCCCGCTTTGCGTCAACGTCGCACGCGGATTCCGGCCACGCTCGGTACGGCATTGTCAGTACTCGCCACGCCGTTTGTTCCGGCGGGAATGCCAGTATTGTTTTCATTGTTGGGCTTATTAAGCTGGCGGGAGCGCAAAAATGCACAATAACCTCGTGATTGCCGGGATCGCGCTGCTCGCCGTCGGCACTTATGTGATGCGCTTCGCGGGTTACCGACTAGGAAGCCGTATGCCGATGTCGGAATCGGTGCGCAATATGCTCTCTGATGCTGCTACGGTGCTGTTACTGGCGGTTGCCGTCACCACCGCACTATTTGAAGGCAGCCACTTCGCAGGTGTCGCGCGGATAGCGGGCGTGTTGTTTGCCGTGTTTCTCGCCTGGCGCCGTACGCCATTGATTTTAGTGATTGTTGGCGCGGCCGTGATGACGGCATTGCTGCGTTATTTTGGGGTGCCTTAAGCCAAAAAGAACAAACTTGCGGCAAGGGTTTTGCTACTGTGGGACTTCCGTATTCATCGCACAGAGAAGAATCCATGACACCGCGCTTAGCGCTTCCACATGAAGCCGCCAACTTGTGGCGTATTCGCAATCTCGCGATTCGCGATGGCTGCCAGTCAGCTTATCCGCCTGAAGTGATTGCCGCATGGACGCCTGACGCGTTGCCGTCAGGTTACTTTGAGGCGATTAAGGGCAATCCTTTCTACGTGATCGACGATCCTGAGTTGGGCGCTGCCGCTACGGGCTTTCTCGATCTCAAAACCGGAAGCGTAGAAGCCATTTTTACTCTGCCAGCCTGCAACGGCAAAGGCTATGCCAGCGCCATTATGATCGCGATTATCGCGGAAGCCCGCCAGCGTGGTTTTCGGCAGTTGACCCTGGCCGCAACACCCAATGCCAGCGGTTTCTATCTGCGCCATGGCTTTAGCACTGTGCGTGAAGCCTTGTATCCTTCCGCTCTGGCCAAAGCCGATCTCCCCTGCGTCGAAATGATACTGACACTATGATTGAGTAAGTGAAAACAACATGGACAGCGCCAAAATGGTGATTAACTGTGTGGCTTATCGCCACGGCAAACGTGAAGAGCATGTCGATGTCGCCGACATCAGCGAAGTACTCAAAGACGAAAGTGCGTTTATCTGGCTGGGTTTGAATCAGCCTGAACCGGCTTTTATGCAGACGTTGCAGGAAGAGTTTGGCCTGCATGAGCTAGCGATTGAGGATGCGCTGGTGGCGCATCAGCGCCCGAAGATTGAGCAATATGGTGAGTCGGTATTTATCGTGGTGAAAACGGCACATCTCGACGATCAGCAGCGCATCAGCTTTGGTGAAACCCACTTTTTCCTCGGTAAAAACTTCCTGATCACCGTCCGCCACGGTTCATCGGAGGGCTATGCGGCAATTCGCGCCAGGGCAGAAAAAAACCACACTATGTTGTGTCAGGGACCGGGTTACGCGTTTTACTGCATCCTCGATTTTATCGTTGACCACTACAGTAAAATAACCGAATCACTCAGTGAACGTATCGGTACGCTTGAAGAGGGCATGTTTACCACCCGCTTTGACAGCAAAACGCTGGAGGATGTCTATCATCTGCGGCGCGAACTGCTGGCGCTGCGCAATGCCGCGATGCCGGTGACTGAAATTTGCGCCCAGCTGGCGCGTTTTCACGAAGACATTATTCCGAAGAACCTGCGTGCCTACCTGCGTGACGTTCAGGATCATGCTCATCACGTGATGATCGATGCCGAGGATATGCGTGAAATGCTCACCAGCGCGATGCAGGTCAATCTGGCGCTGGTGTCGGTTCAGCAGAGCGAAGTGAATAAAAAGTTGGCGGGCTGGGGTGCGGTGCTGATCGTCCCGACCATTGTCTTCAGTATGTACGGCATGAACTTCTCTGATATGCCCGAACTGAAAACCCACTTTGGTTATCCCGCGGTACTGTTGGTGACGCTGGCGATCTGTGGTGTGATGTGGTCACGACTGAAAAAAGCAGGCTGGTTGTAATCTTTTTATCAGATGACTTTATTATCACTGTGCTGATGATAGCGGCGCAGTGAATTAATATCTCCATCCACACATTTCCCTGAACGATTTAACTGCAACTGAGTGATTGAGCGGCCTGTCGCGCAAAACCTTCATCCAATTGCCACGGTTTTGTCATTTCGCTGTTTTTTTCATCATCATCTTTTCCTATAACAACGCCAGATTAAATACAACATATCCCACATTAACCACATGACCCGGTCTTGCTTCATTCGCCAACTGTTGCCACTATCGCTACATAGTGATGCCAGAAATGCAGGGTGTAACCATGGCGGTGGACCAGAATTTATTTAACTCGATGCCTGATGTTATTGGCGCGGCGCAGCAGATTCGTCGCGGTGATATCAGCAGTGAAAAGCTGGTGGGGAATTGCCTTCAGCAAATAAAATCCCACAATCCCACATTGAATGCCTTTGGTGATGTTTACGATGAGCAGGCGATGGAAGAGGCTAAAAGCTGCGATCGCGAACGTCAGTCGGGCAAGAGTCGGGGTCCATTGCACGGTGTGCCATTCGGCGTCAAAGATCTGTTCTCAACGGCTGGGTTGCGCACCACCAAAGGTTCACTCACCTCACTGGATAACGTACCAGAACATGACGCGCCGATTATTGAGCGACTGAAGGCGGCGGGAGCGATCATTGTCGGCAAAACCGCGACCACCGAGTTTGGCTGGACCGGATCAAGCTATTCACGGGTATTTGGTCATGGGCGCAATCCGTGGGATCCGGCGTTAACCAGCGGCGGTTCCAGTTCGGGATCGGCAATCAGCGTGGCGGCGCGCATGGTGCCCGCCGCGCTGGGCTCCGACGGTGGCGGATCGGTGCGTATCCCCGGTGCTTTTTGTGGCATTTTCGCCCTTAAAGCCTCGCTGGGACGCATCCCAACCTGGCCGTGGTCTGCCACTGAAATGCTCAGTCATGCCGGGCCGATGACGCGCACGGTTCGTGATAGCGCACTGCTGTTTGATCTGCTTTCTGGACCGGATGCGCGCGACCATCAGGCGCTACCAGCGAAAAATGAATCCTGGCTGGCACGCTGCGACCAGCCATTGCCCGCGCTGCGTGTGCATTACAGTCCCACGCTGTTTAACACACCGGTCGACGAGCAGATTGCGCGTTGCGTCGAACAGGCGGTGGAGCAGATTGCCCATACGTTACCGGTGACGCTCACGGCACGCCCGCTGGATTGGTCATCACCGTTTGAGACATTTGACACTTTATGGAGCGGCGGGCGCGGTGTGGCGTATGGTGCCGCACTGCAGCAGCAGCTCGACCAGCTCGATCCGGGCTTTGCCGCGCTGATTGAACACGCGCAGCGCCTGAATCTGGCCGACTACCTGGCGGCGCAGAAACAACGAGCGGCGTTTGCCGGACAAGTGCACGCCTTGTTTGACAGCGTGGATTTACTGATCACGCCTACGCTGCCAGTGCTGCCGTTCTCGGCCGATCGCCATGTGCCGGAAAATCAGTCGCCGGGCGACAGCGGAGTAGAGTGGGCGCGCTGGACACCTTTCACCTGGCCATTCAATTTGAGTGGTAATCCGGCGGCGACGATTCCCTGTGGTTTTACCGCGCAAGGTTTACCGGTGGGTTTGCAGGTGATCGGCCGACGTTATGCGGAAGGCGACGTATTGCAGTTCTGCGCGGCGCTCGAAGCCCTGATGCCGTGGGATCAACATCAACCTTCTCTGTAAGGCGCGGCCTTGAGACCGCCCGATAGGTATACTGCGGTTTTGGCCTCTAAAAACAGAAGGTAAGCATGATTAATCAGCCACGTCTGGATGAGATAAAACGGATTTTACACCACGACAAACGGGTGCGCGTCACGGAACTGGCGCAGAAATTCGTGGTGTCAGAAGAGACGATTCGCCGCGATCTTAAATATCTGGAAGAGCAGAGCGTATTACGACGCGTGCACGGCGGTGCCATTTTACCGGTGCCCAACGAAGAGCAGCCGTTACAGATACGCAGCCGTATCAAGCCGCGTGCTAAAGCGCGTATTGGTCAGCTGGCAAGCGAATTAGTGGAAGAGGGAATGGCGCTGTTTCTGGATACCGGCACTTCAACGCTGGCACTGGCGCAGCAGTTGACCCGCTTCTCGCGTTTGAAGGTTATCACGAACTCAATGGATATCGCCGCGCTGCTCACGCAGCAAAGCGACAACGCTGTCACGCTAACACCAGGGCGCGTTCGGCGAAATGATAACGCACTCATTGGCCCCCATACGCTGGAGTTCGCGCGTCAATTCCACTACGACATTGCCTTTATGGGCATTGGTGCAGTGGATCGGGACAACGGTTTTATGGATTACGAAGAGCCTGAGGCGTTATTAAGGCGCGTGCTGAGCACGCGCTGTCGCCAGAGTGTGATTCTGGCAGATGAAGGCAAATTTGGACTGCGAACCTTTGTGAACACGCTGCCGTTTAGCGCGGTTGACACCTTAGTGACCAATGCGCGACCCGCGGCAGCTTTTGTAGCGAGTCTGGAGAGTGCCCATGTCAACATCCTCCATCCCGGCAATGCCGAGGATGACACCGCAAGATTATCAGGCGTTTGATGCGCTGTTCGCCCTCAGCAGCAGCATTGGTGCAACGCCAGCAGGCGGTTTACATCGCCTGACGGCATCTGCTGCGGATAAGCAAATGCGCGATGCCTTTTGTACCTGGCTGACGCAACAGGGTTTTCACGTTCACGTGGATGAAATTGGTAACATCTTTGGCTTGATGACGCTTTGCGAAGGCGCGCCATGGGTGCTGTGCGGTTCGCACCTGGACAGCCAACCGCTGGGTGGACGTTTCGACGGTGCCTACGGCGTCACCGGCGCTGCAGTGACCATGGCAACATTGGCTCGCCAGCTGCGCGACCATTCGCAAACCGCGCAACGTAATCTGGCGGTGGTGAACTGGACCAATGAAGAGGGTGCGCGCTTTCAACCCAGCCTGACCGGCAGTTCAGTGTTCACAGGCGCACTCTCGCTGGAGCAGGCTCTGGCGTGTTGTGATGGCGAAGGTATCTCGTTGCAAACAGCTTTGCAAAATATTGGTTATCGCGGAACGGCGTTACCCGATCTGACGGTGGCGGCCTACTGCGAACTGCACGTTGAGCAGGGTCCACATCTTGAATTGCAGCAGAAACAGATAGGCGTAGTGACGGAAACCTGGGCGGCACTGAAATGGCAGGTGACGTTTCGCGGAGAGCAAAACCATACCGGCCCGGCATTGATGGATCGCCGGCGGGATGCGCTGCTGGCAGCCGCGCACACCATTGTGGCGGTGCGTGCAGAGGCTGAACGCTATGGCGAAGCACTGCATACCTCGGTGGGCCGTCTGGAAACCGTGCCTAATTCGCCGAACGTAGTGACTTCTGAAGCCACGTTATTTATTGAGTTTCGTTCTGCTGATGAAGCGCTATTGCGCCAGTTGAGCGACAGCTTCGGCCAGCAGATGCAATCGATTGCGCAGAACACGGCCACCGATGTCAGTCTCGACCGTGCACAGTATCGTCCACGACAGCAGTTACATTCGGCATTGAGTGATCTGGCTTTAGCGCAGGCGGAAAAATTGGGGCTGAAAGCGATGCCGATGCGTTCAGTAGCAGGTCACGATGCGATAAGCATGAGCTATCACTGCCCGAGTGCATTGCTGTTTGTGCCCAGCGTAGACGGCCTTTCGCACAATGAACGTGAATACACCGCCACCGCCGACTTGCATCGCGGTCTCGACATGTTGATGGCGATGCTCACTGAGCTCTGCCTGAAAGGGGAGGACGCCTTATGTTGATGCGTTTACAGCAAGCGCTGGCGAGTTGGCAACCCGTGCAATCCTTTGATATTCAGCCAGGCACGGCAGGTGTTGCGTCACCGCATCGTTTAGCGACGGAATGGGCCGGATTTCGCCTGCAGTCAGCGGGGCAAGGCTATTATGCCAAGGTGCTGTTCGATGATCAGAAAGCGTTGATTGATTTCCAGCGCAGCGCCGAAATTAGCCGCCAGGCGGGCGAGTTGGGCATCGCCCCGGCGCTATGCCACGCCGATCCGCGCAATGGCGTTCTGATCTTCGCGGCGCTGGATGACAGCTTCCGCTGGGCGCGACTGGATGCGTTACGCGATCCGCATCACTTTGCCAGCCTGACGCGTACGCTGGATAAATTACATCACTCAGGATTGCCGCTTCCCTTACACAGCCGCCAGCAGGATATGTTGCGGCTACGTCTTCAACTGGAAACACAGGGTGTGCAACAGCCAGATGAGCTGCAATGGATGGGGGAATGTGTCGATTTGGCGTGGGAAGCACTCAACGCCGTGTCCTATACACCGGTTTTGATCCACGGCGATAACATCGCCAGCAACTGGATGGTCAACCCTCAGGGTGAATGGCGCTTACTGGACTTTGACTATGCCGCGCGCGGGGATGCCTGGCACGATATCGCGACGCTTATCCACGAACAACTGCCTACTGACGATCGCTGGCGTGATGCGATTCGTGCGTGGCGTGGTGACAGCAGCGAGGCTGATGTAGCGCGTTGTCGCTTATATGCGCTGGTGGATGATTATCACTGGACGCTATGGGGCATGCTGAACGGTGTCACCAGCACGCGCGGTCTGGAGTTTGCCAAGCTCGGCCAGTGGATGCTGTTGCGCTGCCGTCAGAGCCTGAGCGATCCCCGTTTTGAACGTTGGTTAAACCTGACAGCGGAGCAGGCAAAATGAGCAAATCTCTGGGTGAAGGGCAAAGCTGGCAGGAACAGCGGGTGGAACAAGCCATTACGGCGATGCCGGAATGGCAGGGCAGGGCGGTGCAGTATCGTCCGGTAAGCGGCGGTATTTCCAACGCCAACTGGCACGTGGCAGTCGAGGGCGCGCCTTGTGCTTCTTTCGTCAAAATTCCCGGCGAAGGCACCGAGCGCTTTATTAATCGTGACACCGCACATGAAGCGAGCCTGAAAGCCGCGCAAACCGGCTATGGCGTGCCGGTGGTGGCCTATCTGCGCGATCTTGGCGTGGAAGTGTTTGAGTTCATCGATGGCTGGCGCGCCTCGTCAAACCTCGATTTCCAGCAATCCGCGATTCGTCATCGTGCGTTGCAGGGCTTGAAAAGTTTCAACGATCAGCCGTTGCTCAGGCAGAACAAAACCGTATTCGACATGCTTAATGAGCATATTGAGCAGGTCAGTGCACTCAATGTCGCGCTCTCTGCTGATGCTGCCTGGTTGCACAAACAGGCACAGCGCGCGCAGCAGGCGTTAGAAGCGGCGGGATTAGATTTGGTGCCGTGCATGAATGACACGCTGGCGGGTAACTTCATGCTCAATGCGCAGAACGATATTCGCCTGGTCGATTTTGAATATGCATCAAATAACGATCGCTGTTATGAACTGGCGCTGTGGTTTGGCGAAATGTTTTTCACACCGAAAATAGAACAGGAATTGCTGGAGGACTATTTCGGTAAAGTGGATGCAGCATTATTCGCTCGCGTGCAAATTCATAAGTATCTGGCGGATATGAAGTGGTCAACCTGGGCCATTATTCAACATCATGTGGCCGATATTGATTTTGATTTTTCAAAATATGGTGCCTGGAAGCATTTGCGGGCGCGCAGCGTGTTAAATCATCCCGACTGGGAAAACTGGCTACGCGCGGTGTAAGCGGAACGCGCCGGGATTAAGTCCTTGTAAGATCGTCTGTAACATTATCCGTCCGTCGTATTTTCGGACAGCGCTCTTTGCTGTCTGATGTTGAGGTTACACCAAAGGGGAAATGCTGATATTCAGCAGGTAAAGGAGTGCGCACACCGTCAATTAATATTGAGGAGGTTATTATGAGTTCGATGGTCATGGCGCAGCAATTACGCGCCCGCATAAGTATTAAAAATAAAATCTTCGCCCTATACCTGTTGGCATTATTACTGCTGGCACTTTGCCCACCGCTTTATTTAAGCGTCAGCGGAAGTAGTGCGTTATTACTGGGGATACCTCTGCCGATCGTTTATTGGCTCGCGATTGCGGTATTCCTGGGTGTGGGATTATGGGTTATGTATCTGGCGGAATGCGCGTTTGGTGAAATTCCGGATGATGAGGAAGTCGCATGAAAATCACTGCAGCAGAACCCCATTATTTAATTACCTTTGGCATGATTGGCCTGTTTCTGGCGATCATGATTGCCGTGCTGTATGCCACCAACCGTAAAAGCACCTCCTTTTCTGATTACGCCGTCGGCGGCCGATCGTATGGGCCGTGGTATATCGCCATGAGCTATACCAACTCGTGGTGGCCGGGAGCGACTTTTACCGCTTTCTTCTCACTATCGGTGAGCGGAGTGATCGGCTTCTATGGCGCGGTCTACTCAACGCTCGGCGTGACAGCCATGTATCTGATGGCGCGCCGCGCGTGGAAATGGGGCCAGCACTTCAATCTGACGACACAACCCGATCTGCTCGGCATGCGTTTCAACAGCCCGGCGGTGAAGCGAGTGGCGTCGATTATCGGCATCATCTGCGTCTTCCCGTGGGTGGTGATGGGGATACAGGCACTGGCGTTGTTGGTGGAATTTGCCAGTTTTGGCCGTTGGGGTGTCACCACCTGCCTGATTGCTGGCGTGTTGCTGATTCTGGTGCGTCAGTACTGGACCGTCAGCATGGGCATGCGTGGGTTGATCATGACGGATATGTATCAAGGCATCATCGCCTATGGGTTGGGTGCGCTGGTGTGCGTGGTGCTGTTGTTTGGTGGCGATCATGGCTTCGGCCAACTGGCAACGTTACCACCCGCAATGCTGCAGATTCCGGGCGCGGAGGGTTCGCACTATGGTCCCTGGTATATGTTCAGCCTGATTTTCACCGGTGTGATTGGGTCAATGTGCTGGCCGATGAGCTTCCAGCGCATTTATACCGCCAGCGGCATCCGTGCCGTCAAGAAAGGCACTTTGCTGACGATTCTGCTGGTGGGCGGTTTTTACGCCATCCTGATGCTGTTCGCCACGGCGGTCAGTCAGGATCCTAACGTGCAGGCCAATCCACAAAATGGCTTCTTCACGGCGCTGTTTGATCAGGGCGGTCCGTGGTTACTGGCACTGGCGCTGGTGATTGTTCTTGCTGCCAGTATTGGTCACGTTGATGGATGCGTGCAGGTATGTGGTACGCAGTTTGCCAACGATCTGGCGACCTGGAATAAACCGCGTAGCGATCGTCAACTGACGGTGCTGGCGAAGTCGGGCATGGTGGTATTTATTGTCGCTGCCGCGCTGTTGGCGTACTTCACCTTCAACTATTCCCGTTTGCAGCTGCTGGCGCAGATCTCCTATCAGGGGATTATTCAGCTGGCGGTGCCGTTGTTCTTTGGTATCTTTAGCCGCTTTGGTAACAAACAGGGTGCGCTACTGGGCATGATGACCGGGATTATTATCGCTATCGTGCTCACCGTGTTCTTCCCGGATGACATCCCGGCGCTTGGCTCGCTGACCAGCGGCATCGTTGGCCTGGCGGGTAACGTGGCGGTGTTTATGGTGTGTGGCTTGCTGATCCCAGTTGACGACAAAGAGAAAGCCCGTGTCGAAGCTTTGTTCGCGCTGGCTGATGGCGTGAAAGCACCGGTGGCAAAACCGCTGATGAATTAACCCGTTGCAATCCTTTTCGTATCAAGGCCATGATAACGCTCTGACCCCTTATCGGAGCCTATCATGGCCGCCTCTTCGCCGTTCAATATTGGTCTGCTGCTGTTCCCGCATCTCACTCAACTCGATCTCACTGGCCCGTGGGAAGTCTTTGCTCGCATGCCCGGCGTGAACAATTATCTCATCTGGAAGGATCGGCAACCGGTGATGTCCGATCGTGGTTTAGCCATCGTGCCGACGACAACGTTTTCTGAGTGTCCGCCCCTCGATCTAATCTGCATTCCTGGCGGTCCGGGACAAATTGCGCTGATGGAGGATGAAGAGACGCTGGATTTTGTGCGGCAAAAGGCCGAACAAGCCCAATGGGTGACATCGGTATGTACCGGTTCACTGGTGCTGGGGGCCGCCGGTTTGTTGCAGGGATATCGTGCCACTTCGCATTGGGGGTCATTGGATCAGCTCAGCCTGCTGGGCGCCACGCCGGTAGCCGAACGTGTGGTGCGCGATGGTAATCGGATTACCGGCGCGGGTGTTACGTCAGGTATCGATTTTGCACTCACTGTGGCAGAAGAACTGTTTGGCCGCGACGTGGCGGAAAACATTCAACTGCAGATGGAGTACGATCCCGCGCCACCGTTTCATGCAGGTTCACCACGCAGCGCCTCGCCGGAACGACTGGCGCAGGCGCAAAACCAGATGCATGACTTTATTGCTCGCCGCCGCGAGGCCACAGAAGCTGCCGCCGCCAGGCTCAAGCGCTAACTAACTGGCCCAGCTCCAGCTTCAAACAGCGATCGGCGAGGTGGAAATAGCGATCGTCATGGGTGATCACCAGAACGGTTTTCCCTCGTGCTTTCAGCGCGGGGAGCAGTTGGTGGTAAAACACCTCGCGAAACGTCGGATCCTGATCGGCTGCCCATTCATCAAACAGATAGAACGGGCGGTCTTCCAGCCAGGCCACCAGCAGCGCCAGGCGCTTACGCTGTCCGGTGGAGAGCGCCAGCGTCGAGAAAGTGCCCTCCACCAGCGTGACTTTTCGGGTTAATTGCAGGGCATCCAGCAGGGCGTGCGCTTCGTCATTCCAGCGTGTGCTGTCGATGCCTTGCAAATCCTCAAACAGATGAAAATCATTAAACACGGCAGAAAACAGCTGACGATAACCGGCGCGGTTGCTCTCATTGATGACTTCACCGTCCAGCAGCAGTTGACCACTATCCGCCTGATATAAGCCGGTAAGCAGTCGAGCCAGCGTGGTTTTACCGCTACCGTTGCCGCCCGTCAGATACACCAACTCACCGGGACGAAACTGCAATGAGAGTGGGCCGAGCTGAAATGCCTCATGCTGATAGGTGATGTCGCGCAGTGCCAGCTGATGGAAACTGAGCGGCGGTGCACCAAAGGTTGTTTGCTCAGGTGGCAGCTGCTGCTGCATGGCTTGAATGCGTTTGAGTGCAACCTGCGTGAGTGTCAGGCCGGGCAGGGCGGCGAGCGCTGTCTCAATCGGCACGATCATATAAAGAAACACCATCGCGAAACCAGACATCACCGCGCCGTGCAGATCCAGCATGTTGGCGAGTAAAAACATCACCACGCCGATAAAGGCAAAAAAGAAGACGCTGGCCCAAATGTTGGCCAGAGCATACAGCACATAACCGCGCGTACGTTCCACACGCACCTGCTCGATGGTATTGAAAAGTTTGTTATGCAGAAACGCCTGTTTGCGCGGGGCGTGTAAGCGCAGTTCTTTCGCACCGCTGAACAGCGCGCTCACTTCACCAGTCAGCGTCTCTTCACGCTGACGTGACTGGCGCATCAGTTGTAAGGCGCGCCGATGCACGCCACTGTAGCCGAGTGAGCCTATCAACACTGTGCTAAGCGCAATCATCATCACGGTCAGCGACAGATAACCGAGATAGCCCATGCAGCCGATGATCACTGCCAGCGACATCACGAAACCCGGCAAGGCAATAAAGAACACCACCACCTGGTCGAGGTCCTGCGTCAAAACGCTAAGGGCACGCGGCATGCCGTGCTGTTCAAGATCGGCATAACCGGCATCCGCTACCTGCTGGACCAGCTTACGGCGCAACTCGGCTTTGCAGCGCTGACCCATTGCCATAAACAGGGACTGACTCAGGGTGCGCGTGCCCAGCATCAGCAGTGCCAGCAGGGCAAACTGCCACGCCAGTTGCCAGCGCTGTGCCTCCGTGGCGCTCAATCCCTGATTGATGAGTGCCAGCAGCGCCGCGTTGCTTAAGCCACCGATCACGCTGCAGGCCAGCGCGACGAAAAACAGCACACCGGTGGTGCGCAGTAACATCAAATAAATCGACACCTCATCTCCTATGAGTTTGTACTATCCAACGGCCGCCACAGCAGCAATGCCAGCCATGGTCCGCCCATCAGGGTTGCCATCAGGCCCGCAGGAATTTGCCGTGGATACAGCAGGTTGCTGCCGGCCCAATCAGCCAGCATCATTAAAATGGCGGCGATCACGGCGGCAAACAGCATCTGTTCCATGGGTTTACGCGCGCCCAGCTGGCGGGCCAGTTGCGGGCCAAGTAAGCCGATAAATGACAGCGGCCCAACAATTAAGGTGGCAACGCCTGTCATCGCCGCAGCCAGCAGCATCAGCAAAAGCCGGGATTGAGTCACGTTCAGCCCAAGCGAGGAGGGAATTCCCTGCAGTGGCAAAAGCAACATCGCTCGCCGCAGCAGGGGAGTGAGTGCCAGCAGTAACAGGGCCAGGGTGAAAGCTATCACGGCGATGGGTGTGCTGACGTAATAGGTGGATCCGGTCATCAACTGGCGCAGCATCGCGGCGGCCATACCGTTGTTGCTGATAACAATGGCGGCAACCGACTGGAACAGTGCAGTAATGGCCAGACCGCTCAGCAACATGCATTGTGGATTTAGGGCATAGTGGCGCGCCTGCCACAACGTTATCCCCAGTGTGATCAGCGCACCTGCCGCACTACTGGCAATCATCACCGGCATCGCTGCCATCGGCCAAAGTAACAGTTGCACCGTAATACCCAATGAGGCACCGGCACCGATGCCGAGCAACTCTGGGCTGGCCATCGGATTGCGGCTGATGCGTTGCAAAATAACGCCCGCAGCTGCCAGCAGCACGCCGGCGGCGATGGCGGCCAGTAAGCGTGGCAGACGAAATGGCAACATCACCTGAATCTCAGCAAAGGAGTTCCAGCGCCAGCCGTTGACCCCATGAGCAAAGGCAAGCGCGACAACCAGCATTACCACAAAGAGAGCAAGTACCGGCAGGCGTGTAAAGCGTCGCGCCGGGCAGGGAGCAGGTTGAGGCTCGTTCACATCGGGCTGAAAAAGATGGCGCAGGCGCGGCAAAAACCACAGTAACAGCGGCGCACCTGCCAGCGCGGTCATCATGCCGGTGGGGAGCAGCAAGCCATCAATACCATTGAGGCGACTGACCCACTGATCGGTGAGCCACAGTAAACCGGCGGCCAGCAGCGGTGACCAGAGAAGCTTCTGGCGCAGGCTTTTCGCGCCCGCCAGTGCGGCCAGGTGTGGCGCAGCAAGCGCGATAAAACCGATGACGCCCACCACACTGATCACCAGGCTGCTTATCAGCAACGCGGAACTTATCGCAATCCCTCGCACCCATCCAGCAGGCAAACCGATTGAGTGAGCAACCCGTTCATCCAGCGCCAGCAGGCGTAAAGGGCGTAAAATCAGCAGCACGGGGAATGCCGCGATGAGCAAGCGCGGTAGTAACCACCACAATGCATGCGCATTCTCCTGCGCCAGCGAGCCGCCACACCAGATAAACACGGCGGACAGCGAACGATCGTAAATGATCGACAACAGCATATTGGCGGCACCGCAATACAGGTTCACCAGCATACCCGCGAGCGTTAACGCCAGCGGGGTAAACCCCTGACGTACACTAAGCAGAAAGACCAGCGCAAAGGCGACGATCGCTCCACTGAGCGCAATCCATTCTCGCCCCAGCAGCAGCCATGCAGGTGCCATCAAGGTGGTGAGGGAAAGCGCTAAGGTTGCGCCGGAAGCAATGCCCAGCGTCATCGGTTCGGCTAACGGATTGCGCAGCGCCTGCTGCATTACCACGCCGGTAAAGCCCAACGCCAGACCACATAAAATCGCCATACCCTGACGAGGTAACCACATCAGCGTGAAGACCTGTTGTGCCAGCGTGGGCATTGCGGTGTGGTGCAGCGCTTGCCAGGCATCGTGCCACGGCAATTGGTGCGCCAGCTGCTCAAGACATAGCATCAGCGCAACTGCAAACAGTAAAAGCGTCAGTGAGGCGGGATGGCGATTCATGGATTTGCCTCGTTTAACGCCTTGACCAGCGCTTCGGCGAAACGCACGGCGGTGAGCACGCCTCCTTCCGTTGAAAGTCCATCCGGTAACTCCAGCAACCGATGCCCATCCGATCGCGTCAGGGTATGCCACAACGGAGATTGCAATACGGGTTTGAGATCAATTTCCGGCCTGGAAGGCAGCAGCGCCAGCCAGCCGGGCGGCAACTGCGTGAGTTGCTCCAGTTCCAGCGTGGCATAGCCCTGAGCGCCCACCGCAAACGGCGTGTGGTGGGGCAGGTCAAGTAAACCCAGCACGTCAGTAAACAGACTTCCCGCGCCCAAAGCCAGCACATGCAGGGTATCCAGTGGATGCAGTAAATAGATGGGTTTGTCTTTGAAGTGAACGGCTTGCTGTCGCGCTTTTTCCAGGCGTTGCAGCAAACCTGCCATGACTTGGTCAGCGCGTGTGCGGAGACCGGCCAGCTGTGCCAGCGCATGCAGATTCTGCTGCGCCTGTTGCCACGGATGGGGGCCACTTGTCGAAAAGTAGGATAACGGGGCAATGCGGGATAGTTGTGCTTCAGCCATACGGTGTGCTGGCGTGACTAGCAATGTGTCAGGTCGCAATTCAAACAAGGTTTCGTAATTGGGTTGAAATAACAAACCCACGTCGGCGACCTGCTCGGGGAGCGGAGGCTGGCTAAACAGGCGGCGATACCAGTCGGGGGCGGCAATGCCAACCGGCGTGATGCCCAACAGCAGAGCCATTTCGGTGATCCCCCAATCGAGGATCACCCAGCGCGGCGTCGTTTTTGCCTGCAGCGGAAACGAAAAAAGGGCCGTGCCTGCCAGCGCGCCCTTAATCAGTGTTCGACGTCGGATTACCACTGATAACTCACCGTGGCGATCAATTGACGGCGTAAGCCAAAGTGACAACCCAGATCGTTAAAGTTGCTGAGGTACTGTTTATCGGTCAGGTTTTGCAGATTCAGACCAAGCTGCCAATCCTGCCAGCGATAGCGCATCATCGCGTCGTAGATCATCGCAGCCGGCACTTTCAGGCTGTTGTCGCTGGTGGCATAGCTGGTGCCCACGTATCGACCGCCGCCGCCAATCGTCAGGCCATCCAATACACCCGGCAGAGCATATTCGGTCCAGAGCGCAGCAGTCTGGCGGGCAATCGATACCGGTTGCTTACCTTGCGTATCATCATTGGCTGACAACACTTTCGGGTTGGTCAGTGCATAAGAGGCATTCACCAGCCAGCGAGATGTGATATTGGCTTTCGCTTCCAGTTCTAATCCCTGTGAACGAATTTCGCCGGTCTGTACCGAGTAGTTGGCGTGATCCGGATCGGCGGTCAACACGTTGGCTTGGCGCAGGTCATACAGGGCCGCACTGAACAGCGCATTAAAGCCGTTTGGCTGATACTTAATCCCGACTTCCGACTGTTTGCCTTTGGTCAGTTTAAACGGATCGCCGCCAAACGAGGTACCCGCCTGCGGCTGGAACGACGTACCGTAGCTGATGTAAGGCGCAATGCCGTTATTAAAGTGATACAGCAAACCGGCACGGCCGGTGATGGCGTAATCATTCAGCTCAGTGCGCGTGCCACTGACCCAGTTCTGGCTTCGCGTTTGCGCTTTGTCATAACGGCCACCCAGATTTAGCACCCAGTTGTTCCACTTCATGCTGTCCTGCAGATAGATACCTTGCTGGGTCATGAAAGAGCGACTGTGATAATCGATCGATGGCGATTTTACTGGGGTACTGTAGTCCGGATTGAGATAGCTGATATCTGACGCGCTGCCGTAACCGCTGTTCTGCCGCAAATCGTCATGCACAAAATCGACACCCAACGTCAGCGCGTGATTGATGGCGCCGGTATCGAGATTGCCTTGCAGGTTGGTATCCACATCAAAGGCGTTAAATGACTCGATCACCCGCATGCTGTCGCGACTCACCGTGGCTGATCCATCGGTGATGGTCGCGGTGGGATAGACCATCTGATAATCGCTGCTGGTATGCAGATAGCGCAGGTTTTGATGTACGCTCCAGACGTCATCGAACTTGTGCATGAAGTCATAGCCGATGCTGGCCTGCTCACGACGGTAATAGTCGAAGCCGGGCTGACCGCCGTAGAATTTGTCAGAGAAATTGCCCTGCGCAAGTTTTACAAGGCTGCCTTCCAGTGGCAGCTGATTGTAAAAACCGGTGTAAGGATCTTTGCGGAATTGGCCAAGTAACGTCAGGCGCGTGTCGTCATTCGGCTGCCAGGTCAACGCGGGCGCGATATCGTAATGCTTGTATTTGGTGTAATCGACTTGCGTGTCATTACGCGTCCAGGTCCCGGTGATGCGGCCCAGCCAGTGTTCATCGTTATCCAGTGCGCCAGAGAGATCGAGTCCCGTTTCGAACAGATTATGACTGCCGGTGCTGACAAAAATCTGGTGAATGGGCTCCGCGGTCGGGCGCTTACTCATCAGATTAATCACGCCGCCGGGACTCGCTTGGCCGAATGTCACTGAACTCGGGCCTTTGACCACCTCAACGCGATCCAGCAGGAAAGTGTCGTAATTCGGACGCGACCAGTAAGTCACCGTTGGCAGGCGTAAGCCATCCAGGTATTCATCGGCGGCAAAACCACGGATATAGATGTCGTCAAAACGATAATCAGCACCGCCGCCTTCGGCACCAATTCCCGCGTTGTAACGCAGTGCTTGAGGCACATTCAATGCCGCCTGCGAAGCCATTTGCGCCTGGGTGATCACCGAGATGCTTTGTGGCGTTTCGATAATCGGCCGCGTGCTTTTTGTGACAGAATCTGCTTTCTTCGCCACCTGATTCCAGCTGTCGGCATCTGCGCTATCGCTATCGACACTGTTGGCTGTCACGGTGAGTGTGGCGTTCGAATTGTTATTATTATTAGCAGCCCAACCTGATGTGCTGCTGATCAGCATCAGCAGCAATACGCTCAGTGGCTTGCGCTTAAAGGTGCAATGACCCGGCATTTATTTTCCCCGATATGTTCCAATGGCCCCAAATAGTGATACAAATGATAATCATTACTATCTTATTTGATAGCGTCCTGCTGGCGGGTTTGCACCTTCTCAATTGCAAATAACGCAGAGCAGACATCAATCGGCAATTTAACGGGATTGGGTGAAAGGGTGTTGCAGAAACCACTTGCGGCGGAAATGACGCCAGCACTGCCATTACTCGCCACGCGCGAAATGCATTATCAGGCTGGTCGTGAAGAGCGCTGGCACGCGCATGAAGTGGCGCAACTGGTGCTCTGTTTGCAGGGTGTGATGCGCGTGCAGACGCAAACCGCTTCCTGGACATTGACACCCGGTCGTGCACTTTGGCTGCCAGGCAGTGTACCGCACGCGTTGACCGCGCTGAGCGATATCCGCAGTGCGAGTTTGTATCTCGATCCCAAACTGGCGCGGGCGTTTTGGCCGCAGGCGCGTAGCATGTTAATCTCGCCGCTATTACAGGTGTTGATGCAAACGCTGGTGGAGATCGAGTTGCAACCGCAGCCCGACCTCGCGCGTGTAGATCTGATTTCACCGCTGTTACTGGATGAGATTCGCCGTGCCTCGGACGGTCCGGTGTGTAATTTGCCGTTGCCCAGCGACCGCCGTTTACTCAACATTTGCCAGCAGCTACTGGCGACCCCGGCCAGCGGCGATACGCTGGAAGAGTGGGGCCAGCGCGTGGGTGCCAGTTCGCGCACGCTGGCCCGCCTGTTCCGCGAGCAAACCGGTATCACCTTTACCCAATGGCGCCAGCAGTTACGTCTCTCAGAGGCACTGGTGCAATTGGCGCAAGGGCAGACGGTTTTGCGCACCGCCAACCAACTTGGCTACCAAAGCCCCAGCGCCTTTATCTCTATGTTCCGCCGTTTGATGGGTGAAACACCACAGCGATTTCTGCGAATTTCAGCCTGAAATCGCCAGGGTTATTTTCCCTCAATGCCCACTGGCAGTAGGGCGCACGGTGATTTCGTTAACGTCGACTTCGCCAGGCTGATCGATGGCCCAACTGACTGCTCTGGCGATAGCCTCGGGCTTGAGTGCAATCTGTCGATAGCTTTTCATCGCCTCGCGCGCCACGTTGTCGCTGATGCTGTCTGCCAGTTCAGATTCCACCACCCCGGGGTTTGATTACCGTGACGCGCAGCTCACGCGATTCCTGGCGCAAACCATCGGAAATGGCGCGAACCGCATATTTGGTGGCGCAGTAAACGGCGGCGGTGGGGGAAACCGTTAACGCTCCTACAGAAGCGATATTAATAATATGCCCCATGCGCTGTGCCTGCATGGTGGGCAGCACCGCAGCGATCCCGTACAACACGCCGCGAACGTTGACGTCCAGCATCAAATCCCACTCCTCAACTTTCATTGAACTCATCGGCGAGAGTGGCATAACGCCAGCGTTGTTGATCATCACATCAATGCGTCCGTATTTCTCCAGTGCGAAATCCGCCAGCTTTTGCGTATCACTGCGCTGTGTGACATCTGTTGCGAGATAATCCACGCTGGCACCTTCACGGTGTAATTCATCGCACAAGCTTGCCAGTCGATCGGTACGGCGCGCACCCAGCACCAGTTTATGCCCTTGCTCGGCCAGATGACGGGCAATGCCTTCACCGATCCCGCTGCTGGCACCGGTTAACAAAATAACTTTTTGGTTGGAGTTCATGGTGAGTTCCTCGTGTAATTGACGAGGCTATTGTTGAAAAATTCAGCCGGGCGCAACAGACCGGATTGTGGCGAATGTTTGCCTGATTCTCTCGCCGCCATTGTGCATCACTGAATGAAATGGCTATGCTTTGCCTGAACCTCTCTCTGGTATGCTATCAATGTCGAACACGGTAAAACAGCAAACCTGCCACCTGTTACGTCAGCTGGCACGCCAGGAAGGCTATACCGAATCCTTGCTGGAGAGCGTGCGCTTTATGCGTGCGGACCAACAGTGGGCGCGCACGCCGGTGCTGTATGAGCCCAGCATCATCATTATTTGCCAGGGATCGAAGCGCGCCTTTCTCGCCGATAAAATGTATCGCTATGACGCACAGCATTATCTGGTGCTGTCAGTGCCGTTGCCCTTTTCCGCCGAAACTGAAGCAACTTCTAAAGAGCCACTGCTGGGGATAGCAATCCGTCTGGATGCTACGATGATCGCGCGGTTAGTGGCACAACTTGCCGAAGCTGAGACGGCGGTCACGGTACCACCAGCAGGGATTATCTCTACGCCGATTAATGATGTGCTGGCAGAAAGCACGTTGCGATTACTGGAGGCGCTCAGTGATCCACTGGAGGCTAAAGTGCTGGGACCCGCGCGCGTAGAGGAGGTCTGCTTTCGTATATTGATGGGCGAACAAGGCGGGGCGGTGCGCGCGGCGCTGACCTATCAGGGCCATTTTGGCCGCATTGCCCGTGCACTGCAGCGTATTCATGCTGACTGGCAGCAGCCATTGGATGTACCGCACCTGGCGAACGAAGCGGGGATGAGCGTGCCGCGTTTCCATCTGCATTTTAAAACGGTGACGCAAACGTCTCCGATTCAATACCTTAAATCGCTACGTTTGCATCAGGCTCGTTTGATGATGATTCGCGATAATCTGACCGCCGCCGGTGCCGCGGCGCGAGTGGGATATGAAAGTGATTCCCAGTTTAATCGCGAGTTTAAACGCCTGTTTGGTCGCAGCCCGGCAGAAGAAGCGAGGGTGATGAAAAGGGCATTTGAACTGCTGCCCCCTGAGCAATTAACCGGGAGACTACAGGCACATTAATTTAACGAATGCCCATCACGGCAATCACCGCCACAATCCAAAACATCGCACAGCCTGTCAGCATCCATTGCCAGATCTGATGGCGTTCAGGATTGATAAGCGCATTGATGCGTGATGCGTGCACGTAAAATCGTTTGCATAGAAACCTCAGGTCAGAATGTTTAATCGGATATGGAGTGGCTGCGTTCAGAAAGGTCTGGCAGCGGATAGGAATATTCTGACTATTTCTTACACAACGATCGACGAGACCAGTCTTGTTTGTGCGAGGGACGAAAGTGTGAGAGGGGCCTCCAGCCGCAAAGATTGGAACTTCACGCGGCTGGAGACAACAGTTTTACACGATGTGGGTGACGCCTCCATCAACACGAATGTTCTGAGCGGTGATGTAGGCCGCGCCGGGTGAGGCGAGGAACGCGATGGTGGCGGCAACTTCTTCTGCGGTGCCGTATCGCTTGAGCGGTACGCTATCCTGACGAGCATCGTTTTTTGGCAAGCTGTCGATCCAGCCCGGCAACACATTGTTGATACGAATGTTATCAACTGCGTAAGTATCCGCGAAAATTTTGGTGAATGAGGCGAGTCCGGCGCGGAACACGGCTGAGGTCGGGAACATATCGGTGGGTTCAAACGTCCAGGCGGATGAGATGTTGATAATGCTGCCACCGCCCTGTTTTTGCATAATCGGGGTGACCAGGCGCGCGGCTCGCACCACGTTCAGGAAATAGGTTTCCATACCAACCTGCCAGTCATTATCACTCAGTTCAAGAATCGGCGCGCGCGGCCCATGTCCGGCACTGTTGACCAGCACATCAATGCGACCCCAGCGAGCCATCGTGGCCTCAACCAGTTTTTGTAAGTCATCCACTGACTGGTTGGATCCGGTGATACCTAATCCGCCTAAACGGTCAGCCAGCGCTTCCCCTTTGCCAGAGGAGGAAAGGATCGCAACCTTATAGCCATCCGCTGCCAGTTTTTCTGCTGCTGCGGCACCCATGCCACTACCGCCTGCCACAATCACTGCGACTTTTTCTACTGTCATAATTCGTATCCTTTTTAAGATTAGAAGTCGATTTATTGCAGTATAGGGGCTAAATTCGGTTGCAGAGAGTCAGTCTGATTCGCAATTGACGATAGGAAAACTACAGGATGGGTCAGGGGTTTCCCACGCTACCGCCGCTTAATGCGTTGAAAGTATTCGAAGCGGTGACACGTCATCTCAATTTTCGCCTCGCTGCTGAAGAGCTTGGCGTCACTCAGGGCGCGGTGGCACAGCAAATTCGTGGGCTGGAGAGCAGCCTGGGGCTGAAACTGTTCGAACGGCTGCCACGGACTTTGGCGTTAACCGCAGCGGGTGCAGGTTATGCGGTGAGTGTCCGCCAGGCGTTTGATTTGATCGATGAGGCCACACGTGCTTTGCGACCCGAACCGGATCATCTGACCTTGAGTGTCACGCCGACTTTTGCCAGCCGCTGGATGCTGCCTCGCTTACCGGCCTTTACCACCGCGTGGCCGGATATTGACCTTCGTGTACTGGCCTCAGAAAGATTGGTGCAGTTTCATCACGAAGGGGTTGATCTGGCGGTGCGTTATGGACGTCCTCCGTTTGGGGCAGGGCTGGATGCCACGCTGCTGTTCAGTCAAAGCGTATTGGCAGTGGTGAGTCCGGATTTATTGGCTGGGTTGGGCGATCCGCAGGTTCGGGATAGCTTTGAGCGCTATGCTTTGCTGCATGACGGGCACCATCTTTGGCCAGTGTTTCTCTCTTATCTTTTCCCGCACAACAGGCTACACCATCAGCATCATTTGCGTTTTAACCAGACTGCACTGGCCTTAGAGGCGGCGGTCAGCGGGCAGGGCATTGCCCTTACCAGTCCGCACTTTGTCGAAAACGATCTTGCTCGCGGTCGTCTGGTGCCCGCGTTTCCTCAGCAAATGAACGTTGACGCGGGCTGGTATCTGGTCTCTCCCCATCGTCCACGTGAACACACGAGCGTACAGGCCGTGCGTGCGTGGTTGCTTGAGCAAATAAAATAGCTGTATGTGGCCGAAAAATTGCTCCGTTTTGTTCAATCACAAAATCAGTAATTCTGATGATCTCATGTGGATTATGAATGTTATAACTGACTGAAGATGCAAATCCGGGCTTTTATCCTGCAAACGCAGTGGATTAGCAAAATATCACGATATTTCAGCAAGTAACCATTAGCAATGCGCGTTGCAATCCTGCTATGGCTGTGAATAAATACAAGGTCAATCATCATAAAAATGCCATAAAGGCCAGGCATCAGCCTGAAAAGATCAATGCAATTATGACCGACCTTAAAGATGTTTTAGCCAGGGACATCAGCGCCAAAAGCGTAAGCATGGAAGCGCACCTGATTGCCATCCGCCGTGATATTCACGCGCATCCCGAACTGGGGTTCGACACGATTCGTACTGCGCATATCGTCGAGCATGAACTGCTGCGCCTGGGGCTTTCGCCACAAACAGGCGTCGGAAAAACCGGCGTGGTTGTGGATATTGTGGGCGAACAGCCCGGCAAAACCATCCTCATCCGCGCCGATATGGACGCGCTGCCGATTCAGGAACAGACCGGTTTACCGTTTAGCAGCACCTACCCCGGTAAAATGCATGCCTGCGGCCACGATATCCACACGGCGACGCTGCTGGGTGTGGCGGCGATTGTTGCGCAATACCGCAGCCAGTTAAAAGGCACGGCGCGGCTGATTTTCCAGCCAGCCGAAGAGACGCCTGAGAGTGGCGCCGAGGCGATGATTGCTGATGGCGTGGCTGAGGGCGTGGATCTGGCGATCACTCTGCATAATAAGCCCGAGCTGGCGGCAGGTGAAATTGCGCTGACGCGCGGTGCCAGTACGGCTTCCAGCGACGAATTTGATGTCGTCGTCCACGGCAAATCCACTCATGCTGCGCGCCCACATATGGGAACCGACCCGATTATTGCGGCGGCGAACCTTATCAGCCAATTGCAAACCATCATTTCACGTGAACTCGATCCGGCGCATTCTGCGGTGTTAACCATTGGCCATATTCATGGTGGCTCGACGCACAACATCATTTCCGATAGCTGCCTGATTCAGGGCACTGTGCGGGCGAAATCACCTGAGTCACGCGCGCACATTGAGCACGCTTTTAAGCGTATCTGTGCCGGCGTGGCGCTTTCGCTGAATACACGCATTGATGTCAACTATCAGCGCGGCGTGCCCCCTTTAATGAATGATGATGCGCTGATCGATGTGCTCGAACCCATTTTGTCGCACCAGTTTGGTAAGCCGATTGTGGCGAAACCAAGTGCCAGTTTTGGCGCGGAGGACTTCTCCCTGTTTACCGAGCGGGCGCCAGGTTGCCAGATTCATATTGGGTCCGGGGCGCCGGGGCGCGATGATCATCTGCATAATTCGGATTATCAACCCGACGAACGCAGCATTCATGCAGGCACTCAGGCATTAGCCCGTTTAGCCATCGATTTACTCTCCTAAAATAATGAACTCAGAGGTTTTATGATGATGCGTAAAGGGCTGTTTACCGCTTCCGCTGGCCTGTTGCTGCTGGCAACTTCTGCACTGGTGCAGGCAAAAGATTTTGGCACACTGAAATTCGCAACCGAAGCGGCTTATCCTCCGTTCAACCAGTCTACGCCGAGCGGCAAGATTGTTGGCTATGAGCCCGATATGGTGGCGGAACTGGCGAAACGTGCCGGTTTTAAATATGAAATCGTGGCGCAGAAATGGTCCGGCATGATCCCGGGCCTGGTCGATGGCAAATATGATGCTGTCATTGATGCGGTTACCGTGACACCTAAACGTGAAGAAGTGGTGGATTTCACCCATCAGTACACCGTGAGCGTGTCTGGTTTTGTCACCCTGAAAGGTAGCGCTGTAGATACTTTGCCGGGTAACGGTGAAGTCGTTCAGGCGGGTGATGAGGCGGGCATGACGAAAGCCATCGATGCGCTGAAAGCGAAATTCAAAGGTAAAACCATCGCCGTGCAGGTCGCGACTATTCAGGCTGATTTCCTCAACAAATATCTGGCTGATGTTGCCACCATCCGCACCTATCAGGCTGGCCCGGAAACTTTTGCTGACCTGCTTAACGGTCGCGTTGATGCGGTAATGGCGTCACGCACCAACCTGAATGCCTATGTGAAAAAACACACCGATACCGTGAACAGCACCGGTTACGGCTTCTCCGGCGGCGTGTTAGGGCAGGGTTCAGCGATTGCCATTCAGAAGAACAACCCGGAGCTCAAAGCGGCGCTGGATACGGCTTTAGTTTCAATGATCAAAGATGGCACGCTGAAACAGCTATCAGAAAAATGGTTCGGCGAGAACGTCGCGCCTGCGGAGTAATGCTAAGCGCTTATGACTATTGACTGGCAATTGTTAGGTTTTGGTGACGAAGGCTGGGGCGGCGTCTTGCTTGACGCCGCCACGGTGACCGTCACCGTTTCTTTGTGTGCATGGCTGCTGGGCGCAGTGCTCGGCAGCCTACTCTGTTGGATGCAAATTGGTGGTGCGCGCTGGCAACAGCGCCTCGCTAATGGCTATATCACGCTGTTTCGCGGCGTCCCTGAGCTGCTGGTGATCTATTTGTTTTACTTCGGCGGACGTCAGGTGGTCTCCTTCGTCGGGGAAACATTAGGCATGCAGGGGCCGTTTGATGTTAACGGTTTTGTCGCCGGGGCTATCGCCATCGGATTGATCTCTGGTGCTTACCAGAGTGGTGTGTTTCGTGGCGCATTTTACGCCATCCCGAAAGGCACGCTGGAAGCGGCTACGGTGACAGGTATGGGACGACTGATGTTGTTTCGTCGCATGATCGTGCCGCAGGCGCTTCGCACCGCGCTGCCAGGCATGGGGAATCAATGGCAATCAGTGATCAAAGAGTCTGCACTGGTTTCCGTCACCGGCTTAGTGGAAACCATGAACCAGATTTCCACCGCATCCAACTCCACGCAAATGCCATTTTTCTTTTACAGCGTCGGCGCGGTGATCTACCTGATCATCACCACCTGTTCCGATTTTGTTTTCCGCTATGTGGAAAAAGTGGCCATGCGCGGGCAACAACGCGCGCGGTTGTAAGGAGCCACGATGGATTTCACCTTTTTACAGCATACGCTGGCCGCGTTGCTGCGCGGTTTACCACTGACCCTTAATCTGGCCGTTTTGTCACTGCTGGGTGGGGGGATTTTAGCGTTATTGCTCAACCTGTTGCGCCAGAATCGCTATGGTAGCGTCTTTGCCCGCTTTTACGTTTGGCTGTTCCGCGGCACACCCTTGTTAATCCAGATTTTTATGATCTATTACGGATTGGGGAGTTTACCGGCAGTGCGCGAGAGCGTGCTGTGGCCGCTGTTGCGCGATCCCTACTGGTGCGGGTTGATTGCGCTGGTGCTTAACGATGCGGCTTACACCTCGGAGATTCTTCGTGGTGGTCTTAATGCCGTTAGCGTGCAGTCGCTTGAGGCAGCCAAAGTCAGCGGTATGTCGCGCTTCACGACGCTGCGCCGCATCACCTTGCCGCTCGCCGTGCGTCAGGCGTTGCCTGCTTACAGCAATGAAATTATCTCGATGATCAAATCCACTTCACTGGTCAGCACTATCAGCCTGATGGAAATGACCGGTATCGCGGACTCGATTGTGTCAGAGACGTTCCGCGCGCTGGAGGTGTTTATCAGTGCGGCGATCATATATCTGCTGCTGACTGTGCTGGTCAGTAAAGCGGTGGCGCTGCTGGAGCGCCGTTTGTCACCTTATCATGTTGGAGCACGTCAATGAGTAAACCCACTATCGCCCTGAGTCATCTCAGAAAAAGTTATAGCGGGCATGAGGTGCTTCATGACATCAGCCTGACGGCGCAGGATGGCGACGTGATATCACTGATTGGCGCCAGTGGTTCCGGAAAAAGTACGCTATTGCGCTGTATTCCGTTTCTTGAAGTGCCGCAAGGCGGAGAAATCGCGGTCGGGGATGAGGTGGTTACCATTGACAATCCCCACGAGAAACTCAGCCGTGAGCAGCAGCGTCGTATCAAACTGATGCGCATGCAATTGGGTTTTGTCTTCCAGAGTTTCAATCTGTGGCCGCACAAAACGGTGCTGCAGAACATTATTGAAGCGCCGGTACATGTGCAGAAACGCAGTCAAAAAGAGGTGATTGAAGAAGCCGAAGCTCTGTTGCATAAAGTCGGGCTGTATGAAAAGCGCAACGCGTGGCCATCGCAGCTGTCAGGTGGGCAGCAGCAGCGTGTGGCGATAGCGCGTGCGTTGGCACAGCAGCCCAAAGCGCTTCTTTTCGATGAGCCCACCTCCGCTCTCGACCCTGAACTGGTGGGCGAAGTGTTACGGGTGATCCGCAGCCTGGCTGAAGAGGGACGTACGATGATCATCGTCACCCACGAAATGGGCTTCGCGCGTGATGTCTCCAACAAAGCGGTGTTTCTGCATCAGGGCAAAATCGAAGAGTCGGGGCCGCCACAGCAGGTGTTTACTGATCCGCTCTCAGACCGGTGTCGCGCATTTGTGAGTAGTCACTTGCAGCGTAATAGTTAACCTCCTTTCAAACCCGCTTCGGCGGGTTTTTTCATATCCAAACCCGCTAATAAGTAATTTTTTTGGTTAACAATCCCACTCTGAAATACATTAATTTTTAGGATATTTCTTGCGATTTATCTTAACGATTTCAGTTAATAAAACAGTGTATACAACATAAATTTTCAGACCCTTCCTGGGCCTGAACCGCGCTTAACTTCAACGACTTAAAATAAAAAGTAAGAAATTTCCTATATAAATCAGATCACAAAGATCATCTTACCCTGTTGCTATCCTCATTAAGCCTAAGATATATTCGCGCAGAATCACACAAGGAAAGTGTGCTTAAAGCGTGCTTTCCGCGCTTCACTTACAGGAGTAAATATGAGTAATTCTTATCAAAATGAAATACCCAAAGCGCGCGTTAACATCAAACTCGACGTTCATACAGGCGGCGCTGCACGCAAAATGGAGCTGCCGCTCAAATTGCTGGTGACTGGTGATTTCAGTAATGGTCAGGAAGATCGCGTGCTGAGCGAACGCGAAAAGGTCAACGTCAATAAAAACAACTTCGACAGCGTGCTCGCTGACTTCTCGCCATCAGTAAGGCTCACCGTGCCGGATACCTTGTCAGCGGATGGCAGTGAACAAGCCATCAATCTGACCTTCAGTAACATCAAAGACTTCGAACCTGAACAGGTCGCCCGCCAAATTCCGCAACTCAAAGCGATGCTCGCGATGCGCAATCTGCTACGCGATCTCAAATCCAATCTGCTCGATAACGTCACTTTCCGTAAAGAGCTGGAGATCATCCTGAAAGACCCGGCACTGAGTGACGAACTGCGTGCGGAACTTTCTGCGCTTGCCAGCGATAACGGCTGAACCCCTTTTAACGGACTAAATGAGAGACGATGCTGATGTCAGTTCAGAATGAAACCCGGTCTTCCGGTGAAACCACCGTGCTTGAAAACCCTGCAGCGGAAGGTGTGTACGCCTCGCTGTTCGATAAAATTAATCTCCATCCGGTCACCTCACTGAGCGATCTGAATGTCTGGCAAGACAATCAGGCGATGTCAGACGCCACTGCTGACGAGCGCGTCACGGCGGCGATGCAGGTGTTTCTTAATCGCTTAAAAATCAGCGGTGAGAAAGTCGAAAAACTGGATAAAAACCTGCTGGATCATCACATTGCCGAGCTGGATTATCAGATCAGCCGCCAGCTGGATGCGGTGATGCACCATGACGAATTCCAGAAAGTGGAATCGGTGTGGCGTGGATTGAAATCGCTGGTGGATAAGACCGATTTCCGCCAGAACGTGAAGCTGGAAGTGCTTGATGTGTCGAAAGAGGATCTGCGTCAGGACTTCGAAGACGCACCGGAAATTATCCAGAGCGGCCTGTACCTGCAGACTTACGTTGCCGAGTACGACACGCCGGGCGGCGAACCGATTGGCGCGGTGATCTCTGCCTATGAATTCGATGCCTCTGCGCAGGATATCGCGCTGCTGCGTAATATCTCGAAAGTTGCTGCATCGGCCCATATGCCGTTTATCGGTTCTGCAGGGCCGGCATTCTTCCTCAAAGAAACCATGGAAGAAGTGGCTGCCATCAAGGACATCGGCAACTACTTCGATCGTGCGGAATACATCAAGTGGAAATCCTTCCGCGACACCGATGATTCTCGCTATATCGGCCTGACCATGCCGCGTGTGCTGGGCCGTTTGCCGTACGGACCTGATACCGTGCCGGTGCGCAGTTTCAACTACGTGGAAGAGGTAAAAGGCCCGGATCACGAAAAATATCTCTGGACCAATTCGTCTTTTGCCTTCGCCGCCAACATGGTGAAGAGCTTTATTAATAACGGCTGGTGCGTACAGATTCGTGGCCCACAGGCGGGTGGTGCGGTGCAGGATCTGCCGATTCACCTGTATGACCTCGGCACCGGTAATCAGGTGAAAATCCCTTCTGAAGTGATGATCCCTGAAACCCGCGAGTTTGAATTTGCGAACCTCGGTTTTATCCCGCTTTCGTACTACAAGAACCGTGATTACGCCTGCTTCTTCTCCGCAAACTCCGCGCAAAAACCGGCGCTGTATGACACCGCAGATGCCACCGCCAACAGTCGCATCAATGCGCGCCTGCCTTACATCTTCCTGCTATCACGCATCGCGCATTATCTGAAGCTGATTCAGCGCGAAAACATCGGCACCACCAAAGATCGCCGCTTGCTGGAACTGGAGCTGAATACCTGGGTGCGTGGATTGGTAACTGAAATGACCGATCCGGGCGATGAGTTGCAGGCTTCCCATCCGCTGCGCGATGCCAAAGTGATTGTGGAAGATATCGAAGATAACCCGGGCTTCTTCCGCGTGAAGCTGTTCGCAGTGCCGCATTTCCAGGTGGAAGGCATGGACGTCAATCTGTCGCTGGTATCTCAGATGCCAAAAGCGAAAGCGTAAGGCGGCTATCGGGAATGAAAATTTACCGTCCGTTATGGGAAGACGGCGCGTTTCTGACGCCGCAACAGTTCCAGCAGCAGGCTATGTGGGACGCGCACGTGGCAGGTACCGTCGCTGGCATGACGCTAGCACACCCCTGGGGCGTGCTGTGTGCCGAATTCGACGAGGGCGCGCTGGCGCTGTCAAAGCTGAATGCGACGCACATCGCCGTCCGTTTTGCCGATGGCTCCCTGGTCGAAACCCGTCTGGCTGACACTCTGCCACCTGTCTGTGAGTTAACTGATGTGACGGACCGGGACAGCGTAGAGGTGGTACTGGCGCTGCCGCTGATCAACGCCAACGGCGGTAATCTGGAAAACGGTGCGGACAGCGAACGTCCGCGCCGCTGGGTCGCCACCCGGGAGCGCGTGCAGGAGCTGGCCGGTCACGAGCGTACCGAGATTGCGGTACAGCGTTATGCGCTGCGCCTGCGGCTGGCGCATCAAGAAAACGTGGCGTACCTGACTTGTCCGGTTGCCCGTCTGGTGCGCAACGCTCAGGGGCAGTGGATGCGCGACACCACGTTTATTCCCCCCATGTTGTCACTGGCTGCGAGCCCGGCGCTGGTCGCGGCGCTGGGTGATCTGCTTCATCGCCTGCAGGCACGCCGTCAACGTCTGATGCAACTGCGCCGCGAGAGTAACGAACGCATGGCGGATTTTGCCGTGTCCGACGTTTCCCTGTTCTGGCTGCTCAATGCGCTGAACAGCGCTGAGCCGGTGCTGACTGAGCTGTACCAGTCACCGTCGCGCCATCCTGAACTGCTTTATCGTGAGCTGGTGCGCCTTGCGGGGAGTCTGCTGACGTTTTCCCTCGAGAACGCGCCGGACGATATCCCAGCCTACCGACACAACGCGCCAGAGCAGGTTTTCCCGCCGCTGTTCACGCTGCTGGATACGCTGCTGGAGGCAAGCCTGCCTTCCCGCGTGATCGCCATCGACCTGGAAAAACAGGGGGTGCTGTGGAAGGGCAGGCTGCACGATGCGCGCCTGCGCGAAGGGGCGGATTTCTATCTGTCCGTGCGCTCTTCGCTGCCAAATCATGAACTTCAGGCGCGTTTCCCGCTGCTGTGCAAGGCAGGCAGCCAGGACGATGTGTCAGAGGTAGTGAATATCGCGCTGAGCGGTATGGTCATCCGCCCGCTGCCGCATGTCCCGGCGGCCATCCCATTACGCCTGGAAAATCAGTATTTCGCGCTGGATCTCTCAACGGACGCGGCCCGGGCAATGCTGTCCTCCGGTGGCTGTACCTTCTACACGCCGGAATCGCTCGGTGAGCTGAAACTGGAACTCTACGCGGTGCTGCGCTCATGAATAATCCCAACACACTGACAGAGCGTCTGTTTTTTCAGGGCTGGCTGATGGTCAGCCAGCTGCGTTGCGGACAGCAAATTGAAAACGGCGACGCGCTATACCGACGCGCGGCGGACTGGGTGAAGTCAGCCCGCGAGGCGCTGACAGAGGCCGGGTTCAGCGAGGCCAGCCGTGACCACATGCTGTATGCCTTCTGCGTGCTGCTGGATGAGGCAGTGCTGAACAGAGGGAGTCAGGACGATGGCTGGCTGCGCTGGACCCGTGATCCGTTGCAGGTGCGCTTCTTTGGTTCACTGAACGGCGGTGAAGCACTCTGGGATCGCATCCGCACCGTGCTGAACGAACCTGCAGCAGACATTACGGTGCTGACCTGCTTTTACCGCACCCTGCAGCTGGGGTTCGTCGGGCATTACCGCGCGCAGGATGACGAACGTCGTGAAGACGTGGTGAGTGCGCTGGCTGCCCGCGTGCCGCCTTTTGCGCTGCCGGAAGATGCGCCGCTGGTGGTCCGCCCCGCAGGTCTGCGCAGCGGACGCCGCTTTTACTGGCTGAGCTGGGTGGCAGCAGTGGTGCTGCTTGGCGGGCTCTGGTTCCTGCTGGAGTCAACGCTGGCAGAGATGGTGTCGCGCATGGCAGGTGCACAGTAATGGTCCGACCCGATTCACGTCAGGGACTGCTGCTGCTGGCAGCCGCGCTCGCAATCCTGCTGGTAGTGGGCTTCTGGGGACTGAACCCGCTGAACACGGTGGCACTCTGTGTGCTGGTGCTGCTGGTGGCCGGTTTTCTTCTGTGGCGTCTGCAGCGTAATGCTACTGATCATCAACCGGACATTGATGCCAGTCTGCCGCCGGAAACTTATTGCGGGCCAGTGATTCTGCTTATCGGGGATACGGCACCGTTGTTTGGTGAACTGACCCACAGGGAGACACGGCTGGGGTGGTATCTGAACGTGCGCCAGCCTGCTGAACTGCCCGCGCTGGCGGAACGGCTGGCAGAGCAATATCCGGCGCTGCTACCTCAGCTTTCAGTGATGCTGGCAATCATCCCCGGGCAGCACACCTCCGCTGACGTATTGGTTCAGCAGCAGGGTGGATGGCTGAGGGCCGTTTCAGAGTGCCGGGTTGTGCTTAAAGGGTTGCCGCCATTGTGTGCCGTGATATGGGGCTCGTCAGTGGATGAGCGCACGCACTGGTTCAGCTATACGCCAGACCATTCGCAGTTTCAGTTTCATCCGGAAAATGACGCCCGCCTTTCGCTGGCGGAGTGGGTCACCCGGGATCCCCTGCATTTTCATCACGCGCTCAGACTGCAAAGCCTGATGCAATGGTATGCGGGGCAATTCGCGGCTTCGCACACCGCGAGCCCCTGCCAGATCGGCGTTTGCCTGACGCCAGTGCCGTCGCTACCGGGCAACCTGTGGCAGCAGCATGCCGTCGGGCTGACCACGCTGTCGCCTGAAAACTATGCGTCTCCGCCTTCACTGCCATTGCCGGATGTGCTGCTGTCCGGTATGCCGCAGCGGCAGGGTATCAGCCGCTGGCTGCTCACGGCGCGTGGGGTCGGGATGATGCTGGGCCTGTTTCTGGCGCTGGCCATGCTTGCTTCTTTTATTCATAACCAGCGCCTTGTGCGCAGCGTGGCCGATCACCTTGCCCTGTGGCGCAGCCTGCCGGAGGACGCTATCGCGGCAAAAATGCTTGCACGCGATGCGCTTATCCATGACCGCTCGCTGCTGGATGCCTGGCAGCGCAGCGGTGAGCCACTGCGGTTCGGAATGGGACTTTATCAGGGCATGCGGCTTAGTGCGCCGGTAAACACAGCCATCCACCGCTGGTCACCCCCGCCTGCGCCTGCTCCCGTGGTTCAGCAGGTAGTGCAGGGCCCACAAACGGTGCGGCTTGACAGCCTGTCGCTGTTTGAATCGGGCAAAGCGGCGCTGAAGGCGGGGTCCGACAAAGTGCTCATCAATGCACTGGTGGGCATCAAGGCCCGACCCGGCTGGCTGATTGTCGTCGCCGGCCATACCGACAGCACCGGCAATCAGCAGAACAATCAGCTGCTCTCGCTGAAGCGCGCCGGAGCGGTGCGCGACTGGATGCGCGATACCGGCGACGTACCGGAGAGCTGCTTCGCGGTACAGGGCTACGGTCAGGATCGTCCGGTTGCAACAAACGAGTCGGCGGAGGGGCGTGCGCTCAACCGCCGGGTCGAAATCAGTCTGGTGCCACAGGCGGATGCCTGCCGCGTGCCAGACGCACACACCCGGTCATCACAGGATGATGGCCATTCTCAGTCTGAAAAGGAGTAACAACATGGCAATTCCAGTTTATCTGTGGCTGAAGGACGACGGCGGCGCGGACATCAAGGGTTCAGTAGACGTGCAGGACCGCGAGGGCAGCATTGAGGTGGTGGCACAGGAGCATAACCTGTACATCCCGACCGACAACAACACCGGCAAGCTGACCGGCACCCGCATTCACACGCCGTTCCTGTTCACCAAGGAAATCGACTCGTCGAGCCCGTACCTCTACAAGGCGGTGACCACTGGTCAGACCCTGAAGTCTGCGGAGTTCAAGTGGTACCGCATCAGCGATGCAGGACAGGAAGTCGAGTACTTCAACACCAGGCTTGAGAACGTGAAGGTGGTGAAGGTCAATCCTGTCATGCACGACATTAAAGATCCTTCCAAAGAGAAGCACAACCATCTGGAGATGATTGAGCTGCGTTACGAAAAAATCACCTGGACCTACAAGGACGGCAACATCATTCATTCCGATTCCTGGAACGAACGCGCCACCGCGTAAGCCCGTGCGGACGGTTCGCCGTCCGCTTTTTCAGGCGTGCGCCTGCGTGCGGGTGCAGCCCTGAAAAACACACTGATGTACAGATACCTCAGACCTTATGGGCCTCGGTTAACGGCCAGGGGCGGTAGCGTGCCTGAAACGGAGAGAACACCTATGGAACACCAGTCTGCAGCGCTGCTGCGCCGTCTTAATCCCTTCTGCGCCCGTGCGCTGGAGGCCGCTGCCTCGCTGTGCCAGACCCGCGCGCACGCGGAAATTTTCCCCGAGCACTGGCTGCTAAAGCTGCTGGAGCAGGGAGAGGGCGACATCACGGTGATGGCGCGCCGCTATGAGTGGGACATGGACGGCGTCTGGCAGGGGCTGCTGAGCTTTCTGGATGGCCAGCCTCGCCTGGTGCGCAGCCGCCCGGAACTGTCCTCCCGGCTACATCACATGCTAAAAGAGGCCTGGCTGGCGGCCTCGGTGGATGGTGAGGAGCGCATCCGTAGCGTACACCTGCTGACAGCCATCGTTGGCAACCACTCGCTGACTCGCTGTGACGCACTCTGGCCCATCCTCACTCTGAGCCCGCGCCAGATGACGGCGCTGCGCCCGCTGCTGGACGCGCAGTCGGACGAACGACCCGACGCGCTGCAGCCGAACGAACCTCTGCGGAGCCTGAACGCAGAGGAGGGTGTGCCACCGGTGTTGTCGGTCGCTGCGCCTGCTGCCGGCTCAGAAGCGCTGTCCCGCTTCACCCGCGACGTTACCGCTGACGCGCGGGACGGGAAGATTGACCCGGTGTACGGGCGCGATAATGAAATCCGCCAGATGGTGGACATCCTCTCGCGTCGCCGCAAGAACAACCCGATTCTGGTGGGCGAACCAGGCGTGGGCAAAACTGCGCTGGTCGAGGGGCTGGCGCTGCGCATTGCGGAAGGCAACGTGCCAGCAAGCCTGAGCACGGTCAGCGTGCGCACCCTGGATCTTGGCATGTTGCAGGCGGGCGCGGGCGTGAAGGGTGAGTTTGAGCAGCGCCTGAAGAACATCATTACTGAGGTGCAGCAGGCTGAGCAGCCGGTGCTGCTGTTCATCGACGAGGCCCACACCATCATCGGCGCGGGCAATCAGGCAGGCGGCGCGGATGCAGCTAACCTGCTGAAGCCCGCACTGGCGCGCGGCGAACTGCGCACCATCGCCGCCACGACCTGGAGCGAGTACAAGCAGTACTTCGAGAAGGATGCCGCACTTGAGCGCCGTTTCCAGATGGTGAAAGTCGATGAGCCGGACGACGAGACCGCCTGCCTGATGCTGCGTGGCCTGAAGTCGCGTTACGCTCAGCACCACGGTGTGCACATCACCGACGAAGCCGTGCGCGCCGCCGTCACGCTGTCCCGTCGCTACCTGACCGGACGCCAGCTGCCGGACAAGGCGGTGGACCTGCTCGACACCGCGAGCGCGCGCGTTCGCATGAGCCAGGACACGGTGCCGGAAGCTATCACGCAACTGCGTGCCCGCACCGATGCCCTGAATATTGAGAAGCGCGCTATCCTGGATGATCAAGCGCTGGGCGGCACCGTTCAGGAGGCGCGCATGCATGACATTCTGAAAGAACTGGCCACCGCGGATGAACGTCTCGAACAGCTGGAGCTGAGCTGGGTGGCCGAGCGTGAGCTGACGGAGACGCTGCTTCTCAGCCGGCAGGATGCTTCTCAGCAGGTGCGCCGCGCTGAACTTCAGTCCGCTCTTCATGCGCTGCAGCAGGGGGAGCCGCTGATGACGCTGGACGTGGACGCGCGCACGGTGGCGGGCATGATTGCCGACTGGACCGGCGTGCCGCTCTCTTCCTTAATGAAGGACGAACAGACGGAGCTGCTGACACTGGAGAAGGCTCTGGAAGCGCGCGTGGTCGGCCAGCCGGTGGCGCTGACCGCCATTGCACAGCGCCTGCGCGCGTCGAAAACCGGCCTGACCGCCGAGAACGGGCCGCAGGGCGTGTTCCTGCTAGTCGGCACCAGCGGTACGGGTAAAACGGAAACCGCGCTGGCGCTGGCTGATACCCTGTACGGCGGCGAGAAATCGCTGATTACCATCAACCTCTCTGAGTATCAGGAGGCGCACACAGTAAGCCAGCTGAAAGGCTCACCGCCGGGCTACGTCGGCTACGGGCAGGGCGGCGTGCTGACCGAAGCGGTGCGTAAACGCCCGTACAGCGTGGTGTTGCTTGACGAGGTGGAGAAGGCGCACCGCGACGTGATTAACCTGTTCTACCAGGTGTTCGATCGGGGCTTTATGCGCGACGGCGAGGGGCGGGAGATTGACTTCCGCAACACCGTTATCCTGATGACCTCTAACCTCGGCAGCAACGCGTTGATGCAGAAACTGGACGAACAGCCGGACGCCAGTGAAGCTGACCTGCAGGAACTGCTGCGCCCGGTTATCCGCGACCATTTCCACCCCGCGCTGCTGGCGCGCTTCCAGACGGTGATTTACCGCCCACTGGCTGCTGAGGCGATGCGCACCATCGTCGAAATGAAGCTCGGCCAGGTCAGCCAGCGGCTACAGCGTCACTACGGCCTGCGCACGGAGATTTCGGACGCGCTGTACGAAGCCCTGACCGCTGCCTGCCTGCTGCCGGACACCGGCGCGCGCAACGTCGACAGCCTGCTAAACCAGCAGATTTTACCGGTGCTGAGTCAGCAGCTTTTGCAGTTTCAGGCCAGCGGGCAGTTGTCTGGCACTCTCAGCCTGGACTGGAACGAAGAGGATGGCGTGCTGATGACATTTGAGAATCTCATTCATGAACAAAACTGAAAGAGTTGCGGCAGCCAAAGAAGGTAGCCTGCGGCTGATGAGTAAAGGGGAAATCGTGCTTGCCAGGACGGTGTTCCGGGACAAAATTGATTATCACAAGGTATGGATCCACAAAGACAGCTATCTCCCGTTTGGTTTGCAAAATGAAGGTGTTGCTATGACGCCGAAGGGAGAAATATTTTACCGTCCGCCACTTTACCGGAACGATTTTGCTGACCTGGCTCAAAGTGACCTTGCCGACAGACATACTTTTATACACGAGCTCAGCCATGTATGGCAGCGCCAAAAGGGAATGTGCGTGATATGCAGGGGGCTCATAAGCTGGCTGGCGAGCTATCGCTATGAACTGGATGGACGCCTACTGAGTGAGTATCCGATGGAGCAACAGGCACAAATTATTGCAGATAATTTTCTACTGGCGAGTGAAGGGTATAATACATTTATGGAGTACCGGCGTCGTAGTTATGTCACGCTGGACGGCAACCTGGATGAGTCTATTATTTCGCAGAAATATAAACATGCGTTGAGAGGATTCCCTTGGTGAATGTATCTCAGAGGATAATTAGTTTCAGGTTGGCTTTGTCAGTAATCGTATTTCTCCTGGCAGGATGTCCAGGAGACAGGTTCACGCTTTCAGATAATGCTCCTCTCAGCATAGATGCTGACCGCATATGCTTCACTGTATTAAAACCTGTTGATTATTCACTTTCATATTTTGACCTCTTTGAAAGAGGAAATCGGAACTCTGTTAAGCACCCAGAAATAGCTGAATACAAAACCGATAACAGCCTGCTTCTTTGCTTGGCTGAGGACACAGTAAGCGATTCAGAAATTGTTTATGTTGCGCAGTTTGGTCTGACGACACAGACCAAACGTAAACCGATTCGGAAGTTTTCTGTGGCTTTTAAAGCTGAAAAAACGGGATTTATCAGTGTTCCGCTGCTGCAAAACGAAATCAGTTATTACATGGGACGGGGATATTAGCGGTTCAGTTTATCAACGGACTGACCGCACTAATTTCATACAGAGGACATTTCTTCGTCTTATGAGTAATCAGGCCATGTGCGTTATCTATCGCGGCATGCTCAGTTTTATAGCTACATATGCTTATGATCTTGACGGCCGACTATTGAGTGAATACTCGATGGAGCAAGAGGCTCAAATAATTGCTGATAACTATATTCTTACTGAGTGGGGATTTGGTCGATGGAATGAGTTAAGGTTATATGACCATGTCAAATCTGTTAGAGCGTTGAGTGAGCCTGAAGCCTGTTTAGCTTACATGAAAGCATTGAGAGGTTTTCCATGGTGAAATTTATGAAATTATATTTCATCGACATATTCACATGCTTCGCTATAGGCGGGTGTACTTTGGGAGAAGATCCTGTCGAGTTTGAACGCGATGCCGATATGAGCGTTATTGATGATATGCTATGTATAAATATACCCCAGAACAAAGCGTATTATTTCAGTGTGATTTCAATAAAAAATAAAGATGGCTCAGGGCTTAGGAAAACAATCGATGGCAGTGAGTTAATAGCAGTAAGTGATAAACGTTGCATGCCATTATCCTGGTTGCCTGCATCAGAAAAAAAAGAATTTATTATTCATTATGGTCTATTGTCCAGGCTGGAAACACTTCCATCCTTTAGAAAAGTAGCGGCCATAAGGTTGAAGAATAGTCGGGTCTATAATTTTCCATTAAAAAGAGAAGATTATTTCCCAAGCTTCATCTCTGAGTGAGATTATGTTGACGGAAAAACGGACTTTTAAATATCGTTAGCAAACGAACGTACCCAGCCTGTTCTCGATGAAAGGTATAGATGTGTTCTCTGAGGTTTTCCATGTTGAAGGATGATTTTATCCCAAGAGTAAATTGGTTGCCTATGATTGTTGCATTTATAATAACTGGTTGTGTTGGAGAAAAGGTTACGTTTTCTGAAGTGGCTAAGGTTGAAAGTAAAGGAAATAAAGTGTGTTTTAAAGTCAGGCGCGTCGATGATGTTACAGTGGGAAATGTAACCATTTTTAAACGGGGGCAAAGCGAAAATAGAGAGTTTGTGGGGAGGGATGCTGTGGAGGTAGTCAATAATGAGTATATATGCTTAAACGATTTTACTTCCATGGATTTAACTAAGGGAAAGTATATTGTCAGGTTTGTTTTGAATCAGAGTGGAAATCGACAGAATCTAAGGCTTTTCTCCACTGCGATGGAATTTAAAGATGGAGATTTTGTGAATATTCCATTGCAACAGGATGAGGTTGTGCATTATCTTGGTCGAAGAATTTGATTGATTTTAAATACTTCTTCCTGTCAAATAAATTTAACGCATAAATAACAAAGTGATTTTTTCAGGTGCGACCTTGATATTAAAAAAGTGCCCTTTACTCATGGTGTTTGTATTGTCAGGCTGTATTGGCGATAAATTTACACCTTCTCAGCAAACGTTGGTCAGCAAAGTTGATGGCCGCATATGCTTCACTGTATTAAAACCTGATAATTATTTACTTTCATATTTTTACCTCTTTGAAAGAGAAAATCGGAACTCTGTTAAGCAGCCAGAAATAGCAGAATATAGAACCGATAACAGTCTGCTTCTCTGCCTGACTGAGGACATTATCAACAGTTCAGCAATTGTTTATGTTGCTCAGTTTGGTCTGACAACTCAGACCAAGCGTAAACCGATCAGGAACTTTTCCGTGGCTTTTAAAGCTTACAACACGGGCGTTATCAGTGTTCCTCTGCAGCGAAACGAAATCACCTATTACATAGGCCGCGGATATTAGCGTTTTATTTCATTAAATGCCTGACCGTTTCAACTCAATACACTGAGTACTTATCTAACCCGCATTCCTGAAAGGGATTGAACCATCCGTCATCACGGAGCGAATGACAATGACCCCAAGTGAAATGTTACTTAGCGCAGCATCGGTTTTATCGTCTACCCAGAATCGCTACTCTCTTCACATTCCCGCCTGCAATGCTGTTATTGATGTTGAGAGTCTGAACGGTACGGAAGCGCTGAGCGCGAATTACCAATATGACGTGCTTTTCACCAGCCCCGATAAAGACATCTCGCCAGAGAAGACGTTGCGCAAAGCGGTAACGCTGACCATGAGAACCGGCTCTTTGCTGGAACCCGATTCGCAGAAAATTGTTCACGGTTATATCACTGACTTCCGCCGTCTGACGGGTTCCGCAGACCAGGTTAGTTATCTCATTATTATTGAACCCCGCTTTGCGCTTCTGGATAAACAATTCCGCTCACACCGTTTCTTTGTGAATAAATCCGTTCCGGAAGTCGTCAGTCAGATACTGGATGAGCATGGTTTTCAGGGGTGGGAATATGAATTCAGCCTGAAGCATGGCTACCCCAAAAGGGAGCAGATTAACCAGTATCAGGAAAGTGACCTGAAGTTTGTACAGCGTCTGTTGTCCGAAATCGGCATTTTCTATTACTTCACACTTCAGCCAGACACTCAGACTGAGGTCATCCGTTTTGGTGACGCGCATAGCGCTTATTCCGATCAGAAGTCGCTGCCGCTGAACAGTCCCTCGGGTCTTGAAGACAATGCTCAGGAATCCGTCTGGAACCTGAATCTGACCCACAACGTGGTTGAAGCGGGTGTGACAGCAAAGGATTACAACCACCGTGAGGCACAGCGCATGCTGCGGTCGGTGAAGGCCGATATGACGCGGGGTGATGGTGACAACATCTCTTACGGGCAGGTTTATCACTATCGTCCCCGCCATCCCTACAGCGGCGATAAGTTTGCCCCGGAGACCGAGACCGCAAACTTTTATGCCCGTCTCGATCATGAACGTTTTCTTGCCCGGCAGACGCTGATATCCGGTGTTTGCAACGATGCTTTTATCAGCCCCGGACATGTTTTATCTGTTACCGAAACAGGCATACCCACTCTGCCTGCACAGTTGCAGAGTCCCGTTTTAATCACCCAAATCAATGTCAGTGCGAGCCGACGTTCGGCCTTCCAGGCCACGTTGAATGCTGTGCCCTACAGTGAGACGCTTTGCTGGCGTCCCGCACTGCCTGCCCGTCCTAAAGTCAGCGGCACCATGACGGCGCGTGTGACCAGTGCGAAAGACAACGACATCTATGCCTGGCAGGATGCATCCGGGTTATATCGTGTGGTGTTTGATGCGGACGAGGATGGCAAGGATCGCGGCCTGGAAAGCATGCCCGTTCGCCTCGCGAAACCTTACGGCGGGGATATGTACGGCTTCCACTTCCCGCTGATACAGGGGACGGAGGTAGCAATAGCGTTTCGTGAGGGAGACCCGGACCAGCCGTATATTGCTCATGCGCTGCATGATTCACGGCATGTGGATCACGTTACCGAGAAAAACAGCACCCGCAATGTTATCCGTACGGCAGGGCTGAATAAACTGCGCATGGAGGACAAGCGTGGTGAGGAGCATATCAAGCTCAGCACGGAGTATGGGGGTAAGACGCAGCTTAATCTGGGGCATAACGTGAGTGCAACCCGGGAGTTACGCGGTGAAGGGGCTGAACTCCGGACTGACAAGCATATTGCGATTCGGGGCGGAGCAGGGGTGTTAATTTCCGCAGATAAACAGCCAAAATCCCAGGGCAGTATGCTGGATATGAATACAGCAATTGCAGAACTGCAGAGCGCGCTTCAGATGGTCACTGCGCTTGCACAGAGTGCTCAAACATCCGGTGCGCTTGAGTCTGATGCTCAGTCCCAACAAAAATTAGCGGAAGCGCTTAATCAGTTAAAAGATGCCGGAATTCTGCTTTCTGCACCCGCAGGCATAGCCGCAGCAACGGCGAGCAATATCCAACTCTCTTCAGGCCAAAGCCTGACGGCAACAGCAGGCAAAAATGTCGATATGAGTATTGTGAAACGTTTCACTGTTGCGGCGGGTGAAGCCATCAGCCTTTTTGCGCACCGGATGGGGCTAAAAGTATATGCAGCAAAAGGCGATGTCGACATTCAGGCACAAACCGATGCCATGCGCCTTCAGGCAAACAAAAATTTGGCGGTTAACAGTATCAGCGGGGAAATAATCCTCAATGCCAGCCAGGGAATTACCCTGACCAGCAAAGGTGGCGCCTATATAAAAATTAAAGACGGATCCGTAGAAATAGGTGCTCCTTCGAGGATATCTCTTAAAAGTGGAGATATTGCGTGGGGTGGTAATGCCTCACTGGAGACTGCACTTTCAGCCGTTCCCGTCAGCTACCCGCAGTTTACGAACACAATGAATGGTCGTTTCTGTGTACTGGATCAGGCCACACAAAAGCCTAAAGCCTATATACCTTACCGAATTGAAAGCGCAGACGGACAAATCCTGCGTGGCGTGACGGACGAGCAGGGATATACGCAAGCGCACTACGGCCTGAACGAGGCCGCGATATCACTGCATTACGAATAAAGGGACTTTAATCAATGAGCGCGAAACACCCCCCCGCGGCAGAAAATGCACTGAGCAAAAAAGACGGTAACACTGTTAATGCGCATCACACCTCCTGCCAGTGCTATTTCCGACCGGAAACCACGGAAGTCATTTTCCTGGATGAATCTGATTCAGGTGAGTTTGATGATTTAACCAGCAAGCTAAGTGAGTTGATGGACAGGCTTGAAAAGGCACGGGTCCGTCATTCAGCGGCGATTGAGGCTTATTATAAAAAGCGTAATGACATAGCCAGTCAGGAAGCGCTACCGGCTTATTTCGATGCGGTCGTGTCGACGGAAATAGAGGCTGAAAAAGCGACAGAGGCGCTGCAGAAGGAGGTGGGGGAGTTTGATTAGCAGGCGGGTTATGCCGGCCTCGTTGAACTTATTCCTCTTGAGCCTCTGAAAAAGGGCATCTACGGGCGATTCTATTGTTACATGAAGAAAACCGACTACGAGGCTTTCTCGGGCAGGATGACGGTCATCAGCCTGAACAACCTGGGTGCAGAGGATTTTTACCAGCGAGATAAGGACGGCAACATCATTGCTATCAGCACGAAAGCGATACGGGAACGTTTTCAGAAGGTCATAGAGTCGCTCACGCAAATGTCCTCAGGAAAAACCGCCTTCGGTGCGGAGGGAACGTATGAGGCCAGCCTGACTGAGTGGGCAGAGGCCTGGAACGGGCAGGATGGCTATGCTGCACAGGGGCGCGTAATAGATGTCTCCGCAGGCGCACAGTTTCTCCGTTTTTCCTCGAACGCAGGTGCGCAGCTTGACTGGAACCGAAAAGAAAATGCGGGAATCATCAGCGGCGAGGCTGAGGCAACGCTGACGCTTGCAGAGGCGCACGTCAAAGCCACCTTTTATCAGCCGGATCGTGGCGGGTGGCAGTTGAAATTTATCATCAACGATGAAAATAAAGAGGCGAACCTGGGCGTGCTGCGCTCAAGGATTGATACGGGGCTGACGGGATTTGCAGGCGCCTCAGCGAGGATAGAAGGCAATCTGCAATTTGTGGTGAGTGACGGACAGCAGAAGCTGATGGGTGTCCGTGCGCCATACTCCCGCTTTGCACTGCGTCAGAAAGGGGTGATGGTTGATACGGAAAAGGAGACATCTGCCGCAACGTCGGTCAGGGCAGAGTTGTTCGCGGGTGTATCCGCCGGCGGGACCTTTGGCGGCGCGCTGCAGTGGCTGAAACCGTTTGAGTCTCTGGTAGACCACCTGCCGGATATGTTACGCACGTTTGGCATGGAGGCGTCGATATCGGACACGAAGGTGCTGGATAAAGTGCTGAGTATCAGCCCTAAATCCGCGGCGTCTGCCCAACGGGTGGGCAAGTTCACCGATTTTGCCGCATTCATTGCGGGTGGCGAGCTACAGGCTGGGCTGGGCGGGTCCGGGGAGTACGAGTTCTGGTTCGAAGATGGGAAGTTTAAATTCCGGATATCCGGCGGGGTTTGCCTTGGTGTCGGAGCTAAAGGCTCAGCTCAGGGAGAAGTTACACCACATCAGTTTACCGAGTTTGCAGTGTGGGCGGTTTACCAGCTGTACGGGATGGATTACCGTTATTTTAAGGTGTTCGCTAAGGATGCTTTTAAGGCTCTGACCCTGATAGTTCTTATGGGTGGGAAGAGTATTTATGAAAACTATTACAATAAAATGAAAGCCACATATTATACAGTGTCAGAAGATTTTGACGATTTCAAAAAAAATATCAAAAAGAATCTATCGAATGCTGCTGAGGCATCCGATAGCAGAAACCAGTTTGCTGAGCAGATAAATAATAATCCGTCAGAAGTTTATCATTTCACTCCTGAAGGAAAGGGTATTTCAATTTATCTTCTCATACAGGGGGGAATGTATGACCGGATTGACCCCAGTAATCACAAATTAGCATCTTTAATCGATAACTCTGAGAATGGTCTGTTGCCCATCCCGGATACGGCGCATCAGCGGAAAAAAGCCGTGCTAACCATACTAAGCAGCATACAGACGAAACGTGAGTGGGCTGAAGTACTGATAAGGATGACCGGTAACGGCGAAAAGGTTGCAGGCGCTCCCATTTCTAAATTAGGGCAGGCGAGATTAATTAAACAGCAGGAAGAGCTAATACGCACCGCTCTGCAAATCGGTATTAATCAAGATCACCGGTTAAATGAGATGATTAAACGGCTTGAATTGCAGGATTTCCGTGAAGTTTACCGCCGCTTAAAAGAAAAGCCCGCTTTCGGGTATCCTTTTGCACCGAACTGCACGAAGCAATACGCCCTGTATTGTGACGATAATCCCTGGTACGCCTCACTTTGCCATATTGCACCAGCAAATCCAGTAATCACGAATGCACTTAACTTTTTGAATAAATGAAGTAAAAAATCTTATTGTTATTACTGTTCATCCTGTCCGGATGTGATGAAAAAAAAATAGTCGCGCCGGAATTATCTGCACCACAACAAAAAAAACTGGACGCATTTATCAGCCGTATTAAGTCCGATATGGTATATATGCCTGCGGGCACCTTTCTGATGGGGGATTTTTGTTCAGAAATGCGCAACGGCGGGGCGTTCTGTACTATAGATAAAAACAACAAGCCAGCTCATGAGGTTGAGCTATCATCCTTCTCAATATCCAGATTCAAAATCACGCATCAGGACTATAAGTTTTACCTGGAAGTTTCTGGGTTGCCAGCGCAGAGCTTTAATAAAGAGTACAGGAATGAAAGACTCGCTAAAATGACGGTGCTAAAAAACAGCCCGGCGATTATCAACTGGCACAATGCAGATAAGTACTGCCATTGGCTTAAGAGCCAGACTGGGCTAAATTTCTCGCTCCCGACGGAAGCACAGTGGGAGTATGCCGCGAGAAACCGTGGGAAGTACGTCAGTATCGCCACGGATGACGGTTCCCTGCGCGTCAGCAGAGACACAGAGTTAGGGGTGAATTTTGGTACTTATGAAGATCGGGAACTTGCAGCCCGGCCTGTTGGAATCGACCCAGGGATTCTAAGTTTACCTGTCGATAAATTTCCCCCGTCTCCGGCAGGTTTGTATGGTATGGCGGATAACGGCAGAGAGTGGGTCATGGACTGGTATGACCCGGGCTGGTACGCAAAATCTCCGGTCAAAGACCCTCATGGCCCGGAGTCCGGCGTGATTAAAGACGAAGAGACAGGGCAATACTGGAAGGTGCTGCGCGGAGCCATCCTGCCAGCACCTGGCCGTCCGTCCGGCCTCACGTTCAGCCGCAGTTATGACATTCCGGAACCGGGATATCCTGCGGGCCATACGGCCCGTTGCGTAGTGAATGAGCCGGAGCCGCTGAATTAGTCTCTGTAGTTTAAAAATCAATAAACCGAAATGATACCGGACTGAAACCGGTGCAGCCCAACTGTACGCACTCTTTAATTGCGAAGACGAACCCTGGTACGCCTCGCTCTGTCATGTGACACCACAGAGTGCCATTACAAAACATAACTTTGAGCCGGCCCGAAAATGAAAAAGAACTTAGCTGTTTTCCTTCTGATACTCCTTTCAGGGTGTGATGATAAGAAGGTGGTCACGCCGCCCCTCACGGCAGAGCAGAATAAAGAGCTGGATATATTCCTCAGCCGCGTCAGAGCGGACATGGTTTACATGCCGGCAGGGACGTTTCTGATGGGGGACTTTTGTTCAGAAATGCGCAAGGGCGGGGCGTTTTGTACGAGCGATAAGAATAATAAACCGGCTCACCAGGTTGAATTGTCTGCTTTTTCAATTTCAAAGAAAAAAATCACGCATGAAGATTATAGCTTTTATCTAAAAATAAGCGGACGTCCTCCTCAGCAATTTGAAAAGCCATGGAGAAATAAAGCTCTGTCTGAAATGACAGCTATAAAAGGAGGTCCGGCTATTATTAACTGGCGTGAGGCGGATAATTACTGCACTTGGCTGAGGAAGCAAACTGGTTTTAATTATTCACTCCCGACTGAGGCTCAGTGGGAGTATGCTGCAAGAAATAAAGGGGGTTATGTCAGTATTGCCACTGATGACGGTTCTTTGCGTCATAACCGAAAAACAGATGTTGGTGATAACTTTGCTACGGATTATGACAGACAGACAATTTCAGAGCAATTGGGTATCGACTCCCAGTATGTTTTCTTTCCTGTTGATAAATATCCTCCTTAACCGGCAGGATTGTATGGTATGGCAGATAATGGAAAGGAGTGGGTTATAGATTGGTATGATCCTGATTGGTACAAGATATCGACAACAAAGGATCCTCAAGGCCCTGATTCAGGGGTGATCAAAGATAATACCACTGGGCAGTATTGGAAAGTTTTAAAGGGGGCTGACCATCCATCGCCCGGATGGCCTTCAGGTCTTACCTTCAGCCGCAGCTACAAAATTCCCGAACCGGATTTTCCTGCGGGCGTTACTGCTCGTTGTGTGGTGAACCAATCTGCTCCTCTGGAATAAATACACTAATTTATAATTATGGGGTATGCCCCAACCTTTATTAAAAAAATCAGCAGATATTAACTGCGGCTATGAAAAAAATTGACCAATCTTAAATTTTTGCAAGCATAAATAACGTTTTAAGTCAGTGGTGGTTAAATTTTTTCACATAGTCTTCTTTATTCTGGGCTGGAATGGTTAATTAGACGGGGTGAAGAAATGATACGCATTTTTCTGACGTCGGCTATTAATCATGACAAGCAGTTGAATGACCTGATTCAGAAGCTGGAACTGCAGGACTTCCGCGAAGTGTATCGCCGTTTAAAGGAAAAATCAGCTTTCGGATACCCGTTTGCGCCCAACTGCACGAAGAAGTACGCCCTTTACTGCGAAGACAATCCTTGGTATGCCTCGCTTTGTCATGTGACACCGCAGAGTGCCATTAAAAAACATAACCTTGAGTCGGCCCGAAAATGAAAAGAAATTTAGCTGTTTTTCTCCTGATAATTCTTTCAGGGTGTGATGATAAAAAAGTGGTCACGCCGCCCCTCACGGCAGATCAGAATAAAGAGCTGGACGTATTCCTCAGCCGCGTCAGGGCGGACATGGTTTACATGCCGGCAGGGACGTTTCTGATGGGGGACTTTTGTTCGGAAATGCGTAATGGCGGGGCGTATTGTACGGATGATAAGAGCAACAAGCCGGCTCACATGGTAGAGCTGTCTGCCTATTCGATTTCAAAATATAAAATCAGTCATGAAGAGTACGCATTGTATCTGAGGTTATCTGGGAGCCCTCCGCGAAATTATAATGATGAAGTGAGTGATACGATGCTCTCGGAGATGACGATATTAGATAACAGCCCTGCAATAATTGACTGGCGCGAGGCGGATACGTATTGCCGTTGGTTAAAGAAAAACACAGGTTTAAATTTCTCGCTCCCGACGGAAGCACAGTGGGAATATTCAGCCAGAAATAAAGGGCAGTATGTCATTATTGCCACTGATGACGGTACGTTGCGTTATAACCGAAAAACGGAGCGTGGTGAGAACTTTGCGACGGATGAAGATCGTGAGATAGCCGCCCAGCCGTACAGAATCGACTCACCGCTTATCCGCCTGCCAGTAGATAAGTACCCACCTTCACCGGCGGGGCTTTATGGAATGGCAGAGAACGGCAGAGAGTGGGTCATGGACTGGTATGATCCGGACTGGTACAAAAAATATCCGGTCAAAGACCCTCATGGACCGGAGTCCGGCGTGATTAAAGATGAAGAGACAGGGCAATACTGGAAGGTGCTTCGCGGGGCCATCCGGCCATCGCCCGGATGGCCGTCCGGACTCACGTTCAGCCGCAGTTATGACATCCCGGAACCGGGATATCCCGCCGGCCATACGGCCCGTTGTGTGGTGAATGAGCCGGAACCGCTGAATTAGCCTCTGTGGTTTAAAAATTAATAAACCGAAATGATGCCGGACTGAACCTGTTACGTCCCAGCATCCTTGTACAGCGAAGATAATCCCTGGTACGCCTCGATCTGTCATGTGACACCACAGAGTGCCATTACAAAACATAACCCTGAGCCGATCCGAAAATGAAACGGAACTTAGCTGTTTTCCTCCTGATACTCCTTTCAGGGTGTGACCAAAAAAAGTGACCACGCCGCCCCAGACGGCAGAGCAGAATAAAGAGCTGGATATATTCCTCAGCCGCGT
>NZ_SZZV01000027.1:0-56955 GCF_009829935.1 Pantoea sp. Seng
TGATTACATCGAAATGTTTTATAACAGTAAGCGTCGGCATGGTTCTAGCGATCAGATGTCACCGACAGAATATGAAACCCAGTATTATCAACGGCTCGGAAGTGTCTAGATTATCCGTGGCGATTCAGCCTGCTGCTTGAGTTAAGGCGTCGTCGAGAGAATGAGTCGCTGCGCAACCAACCTGTAAGCCAGCCTTACAAGTTGCCAGATGGGTGGAAGTTGGTACCAATTATACCTACGTATGAAATGATGGAGGCGTGGGAGAACGCAGGGCTTGAACTAGGTGAAGAGTGGCGTGCCATGGTTGATGCTGCACCTCTGCCATCCACCGACAGCACCACTTGAATGCTCACCTACCGATAGCCGCAACTATGCATTTCAATCCCGATGTTACTGGTCAATGGTGGTATAAATAATCCTCACCTATTTGAGGCATTGCCACATTGAGGAGTATCTATGAATATTACGGTATATTTTGAAGACACTGGTCATTCTCAGGACTATGAATTCGATTACGAGCCCACGCTCGGTGATGAAATGTTTTTAGTCGAAGATGGTGTCGCAACTAAGTACATGGTCACGCAGAGGAGTGGCGTTCAGGTAGGTAACTCTCCTTCTGAGCCCATTAGCATTAAAGTTAAGCGACCAGACTGAGTCTGCAATTTTCAGAAGGAAGATGGAAAGTGACTGTAAATGCCATAGTTGCCGTAGCCGAAACTGAACATCATTACCCTATGCGGTTTGATAGCGAGCCAAAGCCTGGTGACGTCATCGAGCTAACTGTTGGTGATGTAACGGGAGAATACGTCGTAGTTGACGTAGACCCAACCGGATTTAGCGATAGAGCGCCATACCTTTACGGCGTTTACGTTAAGCCAAAATAATGAAATCAATATCCATATAGAACCTCGCCCAAGCGGGGTTTTTTATTGCCTGTAATCTGGAGAAATACCATGTGCGATGAAGCAGATAACGCATCAGACCTCGAAATCCTCAACACAGAGATAGCGCTGGCTAATCGCCCGATACCAGCGCCGCGCTCACCAATTTGTTTGAACGCGGATTGCGGCGAGCCATCTCTTGAAGGAACAAGCTATTGCAGTAAGGAATGCTGCGAGGATCATGGCAAAGAGTTGTGGGCGAAGCTGCACAGAAAGGTGGCATGACGCCCGCCACCGAAAACGCGTTAAGGGCCGTAGCGCGTAAATGCAGAACGGAAATCCGCACCGCCATTGATGGCAGGCCTAAATCAGAACACGATCGCATCATTACCACCATTCTTGACCACCACGCCAAAACCATTGACTGCCTGCCACCCAATACATTCCGGCCAAAATCTTGGCTTGTGTATTTCGTGCGCCAGATTGAAAAGGAGATGTCGAAGTGAAAGAAATGCCATCACGTCAAATGGCTGTTGTCGGTACGCATAAAGATACCGGCGAGCAGGTGTATTTCCGTTCAGCATATTACGCGCCGGGCTTCCACCGTTCCGGCATAAAAGAAGCAATCAGTGGTCGGGCTAAATCGCATCGCGGTTATACGTGGCGATACGCGACAAAGAAAGAACGCGAACAGCACGCCAGCCACTAATTCCCCACCCCATTAACCTTTATCGCGCTCTGCGTGAGGAGTTGTTATGCGCATCATTGCATGTGCCGCTTTAGTGTTTCTGCTATCTGCCTGTACCGACCCGGAAGGAGCGGGAAAGGTGCTGGCTCAGAACGGATACAAGGACGTTAAGCAGACCGGTTACTCATGGTTTGGTTGCGGAAAGGAGGATTTCTATCGCACCGGATTCACCGCCACCACGCAGACCGGCGCGCAGGTTAACGGCGTAGTCTGCTCTTGCATTGGATGGGGCAAGGCTTACACCATCCGGTTCTTCGATTAATGACCACCACCTGCGACGAACCCATAACCCTCGGCGACCTGCTTCAGTGGGTTGCCCTGCTACTTGCAATCATCATCGCCTGGATATGGCCTGAACCTAAGTAATGTTGCCATATAGCCACATCCCACCCGATTAACCCTATTTGTTGTCATATACCAACATCCGGAGAGACCTATGGAACTGCGCGAGGATACACTCGTTGATCTGAAGTTCATCATGGCCGATACTGGTTTCGGCAAAACCTACATTTACGACCGCATCAAAGACGGCACTCTCTGCCAGCCCATCAAAATTGGCACGCGCTCTCGCTGGAAATATCGTGACCACCTTGAGTTCAAAAACAAGCTGATTTCCGGCTGCGGTGGGTAAATTGCTGGGTAAAAGAATAATCCAATCTGAAAAACTCTATATAGTGCAATCTCTTGCGGGTCGTGTTGGACGTCTGCAGGGGACACCATATCGCCGTTCGCTGCCCTCCTCATCCCCCTTTATATCAGGCAATCGCCGAATCATTTGCACGCAAAGATTTTCGATGAGTGGCGATGGGTTTAACTAAACCAAGACGGCTACGGGTCTTCATGAGAAATAGAAATTCGCTATCAACTTGTAGGCCGTAGTGCCAATAGCGATTAACGCTGGAACACCAAGTAAAACAGCCAACTTCGCTTCAGAGATCTTTTTATCAACTGCATCTGTCAAAGGCTTTTTAGCGAGTGATTCTTTGAGACCTTCTAGTTTTTCAAGCACGGCAGCCATGTTTCTATCGATTGATTTTACATCGGCCTTTAGCTCTTCAACGTCACGTCTAATATGACTGACGTCAGATTCAAGTTTTACAACGCGCACTTCAAGCATGTTTCCTCCAGCCTGGTAACTATAATTCTGATCATAAGCAATGCCATCCCCAGGCAGAAATCTACTCCTGGTAAACATGCGAATCTGAATGGACGTTGGATGTGACGAAGTGCAGCTTGCAGTGTTCATCATCCCCTCATATTGGCTTTAGGTCTAATCCCTCAAAACAGCCAGCGCGCTATACCCAAGCTGAGTCCAGCTGCGCTCATTATTCCACCCAGGATCCATTTGGTTTGTTTGGTCATCTCTATGTGAATTTTGGCGATCTCTACATGAGTTTTAGCGATTTCCTGATGTAAATCGGCTTTCGTTACGTAGTCAGACTTGATCACCGCCAGGTCGGTTTTCACCGTTTCCATATCGGTTTTCAACGTTTTAATATCTGCCTTCATTTCAAATACATCGGCTTCAAGCTTTGAAACGCGCATTTCCATCGTTACCACTCCGCATAAGCTAAACATGTAATTATCACATCAAAAACAACATGTTAATGGATGGCATTGTATCTAAGGCGAAGAAAAGTTCATCACAATTAGCATGAGAGTGAATGAATCTGAGACGTTTCTCGAAGGTAGAAACTGGCTGTTTCAGGTAATTACAGCGGAATCAAAGCTGGTGCGCGTTTTGGCGCCATGCGGAAGGGGTGACACCATGCAACTGGCGGAAACGGTTACTGAAGTGACTGGAAGAGTGGAAACCGCAACGCAGCGCGATCTCAGTTAACGGCAGAGCGCTGAACTTTAGCAGTTGCAGTGCGGTATCCATACGACGACGCATCACGAACTGATGTGGCGCTTCGCCCACGCTGCTGCGGAACATGCGCGCAAAGTGATACTCACTCAATGAAGCTTCCGCAGCTAATTGCGCCAGCGTCAACGGCTGATCCAACTGTGCATCAATAAAAGCCAACACGCGCCGCAATACCGCGGGGGCTAATCCGCCGCGCACCTGTGGCGCCTGCCACTGCACTTCACTGTAGCGCTGCAAAAGATGCGTCATTAACAACGTTGAGGCACTGCTCAGCATCAATTGATTGGCGGGTTGCTGCCAGTCAACGCTCAGCAGGAAATGGCGATAAAGTTGCGTGATGCGATCGTCGTCGGCAAAGATCTTTTCATGCAGGTTAAGTTGGGCGGGGCTGCGATCCCAAATCTGTTCGCCAAGATGACGCAAGTGCTCGTCAGTACAGTAGAGATGTACGAACGACAAATCGGCGCGTAAATCCCAGGTGGATTCAATACCAGAAGGCATCAGGCAGAAGCGATCCGGACCACCGCCGTTGCGCCAACCATGCTGAGTTTTATGCCAGGTGTCATAGCCATCAGCAGTATACAGGCTGAGCGTATGGTGATCGCTAAGATTAGTGACACGATCGCCACTATTAAACCAGGCCGCCAACTTGATGCCACCCGAAAGCTGCACGCTATCGCGCAATTGCGCTTTATGGCGCTGCAGCATCTCGAAGGTTTGATAATCGGGCATCAAAGGCATCCACTCACAAGTTAATAACGCACAGTTTACGGATCTCCACGGCCAGAAAACAGGCCAACGCGGGACATCCGTGTAAAAAGCGCAAGATTTTGCAATTCGCGCGCAACCGCGTGCAAGCAGATGGCCATCATGATCGTCACACTTCAGGCAATGATTTTGCTGGAGAGAATGCGATGAACATTATGTTGTACCTTGCGGTGGTGTTGATTTGGGGCACGACCTGGATTGCGATATTCCTGCAACAAGAAGCGGCTAACACGCCGGTTCTGGTAGCAGTATTCTGGCGCTTTTTGCTGGCCTCAATACTGATGCTGGTGATCCTGAAACTGATTAAACGTCTGCGCCCGCTGGATAAGCAGGATCACCTTTTCTGCTTAATGCAAGGCTGTTGCGTATTTGGCTTCAACTTCGTTTGTTTCTATCATGCGGCAGCGTGGATCAGCAGTGGCCTGGAATCGGTCATCTTCTCCATGGCCGTGCTGTATAACGCGCTCAACAGCTGGATCTTTTTCCGTCAGCGCCCACCGTTTCGCCTGTTGCCCGCGGCCGTGCTTGGTTTGGGGGGAATTGTTGCCTTGTTCTGGAATGACATTCAGGCAGCACACCCGGCTCCGCAACTGCTGTGGGGCGTTGGGCTGAGCGCGTTGGGCACGCTTGGATTCTCTTTGGGTAACATGATTTCGACTCGCCATCAGCGCCGTCAACGTGATGTGCTAACCACCAACAGCTATGCCATGTTATATGGTGCAATTGTTATGGCAATCATCGCACTATTGAATGGCGATTCATTAGCGCCTGCGCTGAATTTGCAGTGGCTTGGTTCGATGAGTTATCTGGCCATTTTTGGCTCTGTGCTGGGATTTGGCGCTTATTTCACGCTTGTCGGCCGTATCGGAGCCAGCCAGGCCGCCTACTGCACACTGCTTTTCCCATTGGTGGCACTGACGTTGTCGACCATTTATGAGGGATATCAGTGGCACAGCAATGCCATCGTGGGTCTGTCGATGATTCTGATGGGGAATATGGTGATGTTTGTGCGCTGGCCCACGGCACGCAAATTACGCCTGGCATGAATAGCGAGAGCGGGCATTGCGCCCGCTCTTTGGTCCTCTAGCGCCAGCCCTGAACGCCGATATTGAGCTGGTGAGGTTTATTGATGGCTTTTCTGGCAATCCAGTAAAGCAGAACGCGTTCATCATCTCTGTCGCGATCGGCCATAGCCAGTAATTTCAGCGACAGCGTGGATTTATTCACAGGCTGATGCTCATCGCTTAACTCGATCACCGCCTGACCGATGATGCAGCAAACTTCATCCTCGCTTGACGCGGATTCATATGCTCGGTCTGTCATATTTCCTCCTATTGAGTGAATCTTAAGCCTGGCAAAAAACTGTCATCTTGCAGCGAGATCGGTACGCTTATAACACCCGGTTACACATGCTTACCCATGGCAACCGCTACGCTTAAATTGACATCACTGTGACCCAATGCCATTCATACCCGTATTACTGCATTTCATTCCTTCATCCTGTCTCTTGATGCCCTGCTTCGCCCCACGCGCGCGTAAGCTGCCTATTATCGCTGCAGATTCCGCATTCCCTGAGGGGAGAGATAAAAATGAAAACAGAACTATCCGCGCAGTTGCAGCGCACCCGCATGCTTACCCTTATCGGCACCATCATCACTCAGTTTGCACTGGGTTCGGTTTACACCTGGAGCCTGTTTAACGGCCAGTTGGCGCATAAGCTTGATGCGCCAATCAGTCAGGTTGCCTTCTCGTTTGGTTTACTCAGCCTGGGCCTGGCGATTGCATCGTCACTGGCGGGAAAATTACAGGAGCGCTTTGGTGTGCGTAACGTCACCATCGGCGCCGGGATTTTAATGGCGATTGGCTTTTGGCTGACCGCTCATGCCGATAACCTGATGATGCTGTATCTCAGCGCCGGCATCCTGGTCGGTTTAGCGGATGGCGCAGGATACCTGATGACGCTGTCAAACTGCGTGAAGTGGTTCCCGGAGCGCAAAGGATTAATCTCCGCCTGCTCGATTGGTGCTTACGGTTTAGGTAGCCTCGGCTTCAAATTTATCTGTGGCGCGCTGCTCAGCACTTACGGTCTGGAGAACACCTTTATGATTTGGGGTGTGCTGGCGATGAGTATGATCATTGTGGGTGCGCTGATGATGCGTGATGCCCCTATCCAGCAAAGCAGCGGTAACGCGAAAGTGCTGGAAAAAGATTACACGCTGGCGCAATCCGTACGCTTGCCACAGTACTGGATGCTGGCACTGATGTTCCTCACTGCCTGCATGAGCGGACTGTATGTGATTGGCGTGGCGAAAGACATCGGCGAAGGGATGGTTCATTTGACCACGCAAACCGCTGCTAATGCCGTGACTGTCATCGCGATTGCTAACCTGAGTGGCCGTCTTATTCTCGGCGTACTCTCCGATAAAATGGCACGTATTCGCGTCATTTCACTGGCACAGATCGTTTCACTGGTGGGCATGAGCATTTTGTTGTTTACCCGGATGAATGAAACCACCTTCTTCCTGTCACTGGCCTGTGTTGCCTTTAGCTTTGGTGGCACCATCACTGTGTTCCCTTCCCTGGTCAGCGATTTCTTTGGTCTTAATAATCTGACGAAAAATTACGGGCTGATTTACCTGGGATTCGGTATCGGCAGCGTGATGGGTTCACTGGTGGCTTCTGTGTTTGGTGGTTTTACCGTGACCTTCAGCTTGATCATGACACTGCTGGTGATTTCACTGGTGTTGTCGCTCAGCATCCGTCTGCCAAATCGTCAAAACGTGACTGAACCTTTGCTGCATAATTAATCCCAATAGATGCCGCATCACTGTGCGGCATCTATTTTCTCCATCTTTTCTGCGTAATGTTTTAAGAGTTGAGAACGGCTGTTATTTAGGATTGCATTTCAGACTATTCGCGTTATTATCATCAGGCATTCGGTTTTATCTGATTGGTTTATTTCCCGCCTTGACGTTTTTAGCTTTAAATTGACATATCTGGCAATAGATCCAGAAATAACTCTACATTTACTGCATCTTCACTCCACTTTTCCCCGGTAATCTGGCTTCATTGGAAAAGAGGAGGACTCTCCATGAAAACACTTATTAAAGCTGCTTCGGTTGTTGCCATTATGACGATGTTGAGTGGTTGTATCGTTCATGACGGATATGGTCGCGGACCGGGCTGGGGCCACGGTGGCGGCTGGCATCATGACCATGGTTATCATGGTCGCCATTGGTAATTGGGCAAAGCACACACAGCACATAATAAAAAAAAAAAAAAGGGCGGGAATTTATCCCGCCCTTTCTTTTAGCTTTTTACCGCGTAATTACATTGATACCAGGCTTTCTTTAATCCGGGCAGATGGCTGTCCTGTGCCGGCAGCGATTCCACTTTATCAAATCCACGCTGGTTACAATAATTCGCCAGATCGACTTCCATCGCATCTTTATTCAACGTTTGCGGGTCATAACGATATTGCACGGTATTTGAGCTTTTATCTTCATCGACACGTTCAAATCCACCGGGTTTGCTGACACTACAACCGGCCAGCATAAAAAGCGCGAGTGCGCTAATAAGCATTTTTTTCATTAGGGTGTCCTCTTCCAGGCGAAGCAGTCTAAATGCCAATGCCGCACGCATCTATAGGAAACTGGCGCGAAATAGTCATTTTTAAAAAGTTTTTACCATTCAAATCAATAAAACCAAACGGTTTTTCATATCACTTAACCGATGCCATGATGCTTTCAGACAGCACGAAGTCTGCACCACACCAGGTGACACGAGAAAAAAAACGGAAAGTGACCTTTATGCCCGCGCTGAGCGGGCTTTTTTTTACGCGTAAACCTAACCGGTAAGGCTGACCATCTTACGCAAAAGGTTGGCGGACTGTTTGGCAGGCAATGCGAGAATGCCGCTGTAAAGATCAATCGACATGGCACACATGGCGCTGCGATCAACGGCAGTATCAGCAGGCATGTTGAGTTGCTGAAGTTTATCACCCCACTTGCCGTAAAGTTTCTCCACGACGCTCTGCAAATCACGTTGTGCGCCCTGCTGATCAATCGGTCGCTCTTCGCCTGTGCTGTTTTTCAGGAGCATATCTAAAGCCAGGGCATCTCGCTGGTACAGCGTCGGTGACAGCGCTTGTTGCAAATTGATGCCGCCATTTACCTGCGGGTAAAGGAAGCGGAAGCAGCGTTGTGGCTCCGGCTGCTGCAGTGCCTGCATCTCCTGCACTGACACACGCAAATAATTGAGCAGCGTCTCGTCATCTGCACGCGCCATACGCTGATTAACCAGATCCATCAGCCATCCACGTAACTCGCCCAGCGCCTGGTCAGCAGGCACGCCTTCCATACGCTTGTGCAGTAACTCGCGATTAAGCATTTGCCACAGCGCCGGCTCCTGTGTTTTGAGCTGACGATAGCCGGGTGCGAGGCTTAACTGATTTGCCACCTCGCTTTCCAGCGCCTGTCGCTCCTGACGTGGATGTAACCAGCTAAACCACAGCATGTTCGCCAGGATTAACGGCAGTAAAAACAGCACTAACCCCTGCCATAAGCGGAGTGCCGTGGTGCGGATCAGAACGATGATAATCACCGCCAGCAGCGCAAACGCCGCCAGCGTGATAGGTAAGAGGGAAAACATGGAGCGTGATTAATCCTTGCGAACGTCAATCAGAACCGGGCAGTTGGCGCGCTCAATCACAGCCGCACTCACCGAACCTTTAAGTAAGCGATTAAAAGGAGAAAGATGACGGCGACCGATGATGATCATGCTGGCCTTCAGTGCATTGGACTGCGCCACAATGGTTTCCGCGGCTTCACCGGCCAGAATCAAACCTTTGGCAGCCACACCGGCACGCAGTAGCGGGGCCAGCGCGTGACGCACCACCATTTCAGCGGTATTTTGTTCATCTTTTGCCGCGACGAAATCATCTGGATCTTCGCCCGCATCGATTTCGATCGGCTGATTGCAGGATGAATAAGCGGGATCAACACAGCACAACACCGTGACCTGAGCCTGTTGCGCCAGCGCTTGTTCAATGGTTAACGCGATGACTTTTTCTGCCACCGGTGAATTATCAATGGCCATCAGCAAGGTTTTCATCAGTTGGTTATCCTTCCACAGCGGTCATTTTGCCAATTTCGCGAATCAGCGCCTCTTTGCATTTCATGATTTCATCACGATAACGCGCTTCCTGTTTATGAAAACGCGCCGTCGGCACCAGCAGCGAAATGGAGAAGCGACCGAATAGCGTGTCAATCGCCACCGCCATGGTGGAAATTCCTTCCAGTGTTTCGCCACGATCAATGGCCAGACCGCTGTTACGCACCTCAGCAATCAGCTCCAGCAGTTGTGGCAAAGTTTTCACCGTCATTTCGGTCAACTCTTTATACGCTTCGCCGACCATCACGCGCACATCTTCATCACTTTCCAGTGCCAGCAGTGCACGACCGCCTGAAGTGCTGTAGAGCGGGAGATTCAAACCGATGCGTGGCACCACGCGCAATTCCCGGGATGCCACCACATAGTGAACAATCGCTAACTGCGTGCCACTGGCGCGTGCCAGCGAAACGGTTTCGTTGATGTCGGCTGAGAGTTGTTCCAGAAACGGACGGACGATTTCGACCACATCACTGTGCACGCTGGAGATCAGCTTGAGAAGTGCCGGTCCCAGACGAAGCCCGCCCGCCCCGCTGCTGCGCACCAGTTGCGCGCTATCCAGCGCGGCGATAATACGCTGTACCGTTGAACGTGGCAGATCAACCACCTGCGCAATTTCGCCCAGACTCATGCCGCCCGGATGTTCACCAAGCGCATTCAGAATTTTTGCCGCACGCGCGATGACCTGAATGCCACCCGCTTTTTCATCCTCACGGCTTGAGGGAAGTTCAACCATTGTGCGTTCCTTTTTGGCCTGCCCTACTTTAGCGCGAATGACCGCACATTTACACCCTGTATCACATTGCAATACATCATACCGAGATGTAAGATGCGACATGTATCACATCGCAATACACTGCATCAATAATAAAACGAGACACCTGTTATGAACGCCCAGCCTGTTGCGGCTCCGGCTCCCCATCCGTTTACCCTGCGCCTGGCGCTGGGATTGGTTGGCGTGCTGATTGCTGCGCTCACCTCCGGATTAAATGACCGCGTGACGGATATTGCGTTGGCGGATATCCGTGCCGCCATCGGCATTAGCTACGATCAAGGCAGCTGGATCATTTCCGCTTATCAGGCGGCAGAAGTGGCCGCGATGATGATCGCGCCGTGGTTTGCCGTGACCTTTTCCCTGCGTCGTTTTGCTCTGTCGGTTTCCGCTGGCTTTATGCTGTGCGGTTTGCTGCTGCCTTTAATGCCGAACGCCACGCTGTTTATTGCGCTGCGCCTGATTCAGGGTCTGTTTGGCGGTGCATTGCCACCGTTACTGATGACCGTGGCACTGCGTTTTCTGCCGCCGCCGATCAAACTTTATGGCCTTGGTGCCTACGCGCTAACCGCCACCTTTGGACCCAATCTCGCCGCCACGCTCGCCGCTTTCTGGACCGATGAAGTGAGCTGGATGTTCGTGTTTTGGCAAGTTATCCCGTCAATGCTGATCGCCATGCTGTTGATTGGCTGGGGCTTACCTCAAGACCCGCTGCGCTTCGAGCGTTTTAAGCAGATAGACCTGTTCGGCATGCTGACCGGTTGCTCAGGCATGGCGCTGCTGATTCTGGCGCTGACGCAAGGGGAACGCCTTGACTGGCTCAGTTCACCGCTGTTTGCGGCGCTATTATTGAGCGCGCTGGCATTGCTGACTGTGTTCTTTATTAATGAATGGTTTCACCCGTTGCCGCTGTTCAAATTGCAGATGCTGCGCCGTCACAATCTCGCACACGGTTTGCTGGCGCTGGCGGGCGTGTTGATTCTGTCGCTTTCCGGATCCGCGCTGCCCTCCGCCTATCTTGGCCAGGTAGAAGGTTTTCGCACACTGCAATTCGCGCCGCTGGCGTTAACCATCGGCTTGCCGCAATTACTGATCGCCCCACTGGTGGCAGCACTGCTCAATATCCGCTGGATTGATTGCCGCTGGATGCTGACTGCTGGCGTGACGCTGCTGGTGATCTCCTGCCTGATGGGCATGAACATCACCAGTGACTGGGCGCGACAGAATTTCTGGGTCATCCAAATTTTGCAGGCTTTCGGTCAACCGATGGTGATTCTGCCGGTGTTGATGAGCGCCACCAGCGTGGTTGCGCCACCGGAAGGCCCATTTGCCTCCGCGATGTTCAATACGGTGCGTGGTTTCTCCAGCATTGCCGCCAGCACCCTGGTGGAATGGTTTATCAGCCACCGGGAACAGTTTCACTCCAGCGTGCTGGTGGGCAATGCCGCCAGTCGCCCCTGGCTGATGACCGCGCCCAGCAGCGCCCAATCCAGCAGCAGCTTTCCTTTATTACCGGATGGCAGCGCCAGTAGCGCAGAGAACCTGAGCGGTTTCGCGACACTGCTGAAGCATCAGGCGATGGTGCTCAGCCTGAGTGACTGCTACCAAATGCTGATTGGTTTCGCCGCCCTGCTTTTACTACTGACTGCCTGGTTGCCAAAACGTGTCTGGCCGCCACAAACCCTGATTCAACCTGTTACGACGACGTCGAGATAACTGATATGCAAGCTTTTGCTTTGAAAAGAACGGTGCTGTTGAGTGCCCTATTAATCGTGTTGCTGGCCATGGCCTTTTTTGTCTGGTCATCAATGACCGGCAACGATCATCGCACTGATGATGCCTATGTAAATGCGGATTACACCCTGGTGGCACCGAAAGTGTCCGGCTATATCGCCAGTGTGAAGGTGCAGGATAACCAGCGAGTAAAAGCGGGCGAACTGCTGGCCACGCTTGACGATCGCGATTACCGCGTGGCGCTGGAAACGGCGCAGGCGAATTTGCAGGTCAGCGATGCCAAACGCCTGAGCAGCCAGGCTCAACTGGAGCAGCAGCAATCAACCATTGATGAAGCCAAAGCGACCCTGGCGGCGAGCCAGGCGTCTGCGCAATACGCAGGACAGAGTGCGGCGCGTTATAACCAGCTGTATAAAAGCGGCACCATTGCCGCAGATGAGCAGCAGAAAGCCAGTTCAACCCAACGTTCAGCGTCTGCTGCTGTGCGCCAGAGTGAAGCTGCACTGGCTGCATCGATGAAACAGGTTGGTGTGTTACAAGCGGCCGTGCGTCAGGCAGAGGCCGATGTGACAGCAGCGCAGGCCAGCGTGGATCAGGCGAAGTTGAATCTCTCTTATACGCGGATTGTGGCACCGGTAGACGGTATGGTGGGGCAGCGTTCGGTGCGATTGGGCGCTTACGTTAGCGCCGGAACGCGTTTGCTGGCGGTGGTGCCCTTGCAGCAAACCTATATCACCGCCAACTATCTCGAAACTCAGCTGGCCGATGTGCAGCCGGGACAGAGAGCGGTGGTGAGAGTCGATGCGCTGCCTGGCAAGATCTTTACCGGTCATGTTGACAGCATTGCACCGGCGACGGGCGCGACCTTCTCCGCCATTTCACCGGACAATGCCACCGGTAATTACACCAAGGTGGTGCAGCGTTTACCGGTGAAAATTGTGCTGGATGCCAACCAACCCGATTTGGCGCAACTGCGTGTGGGCATGTCCGCGATACCGGAAATTGACGCCCGATGAAAATGTGAGCAATCTCTCAGAACTGGCCTATTTATTTTCGGATCGATTGCGCGTAAATTAGCGCTCGATCCTGTTCTGAGTTCGCTTGGAACCACCTGAGAAGAAAGCGTGCAGCGGTTATGAACTTCACCTTTCTCTTATTCTGTTCGGGTTACGCTGGAGTGGGATCACCAGCATGGTAACCGCTCAGAGGAGTCGTTTTGTGAGATATGCTTTGATGGGAGTTTCTTTCTTCCTGTTAATCTGGGTAGGCACTTTCGTGCTGATGCTCAAATAAATCCTGCCAGGCGGGGCGACCAAAGTCGCCCTTCTTAGTTTTACTCTTCTTCTTCCAGCGCTTTTACCGTTCCCGGCAATATACCATCCGCACGGAACATGGCTTTGATGCCACGTACCGCCTGACGAATACGATCGCTGTTTTCAATCAGAGCAAATCGCACATGGGTATCACCGTAGTCACCAAAGCCGATGCCCGGTGAGACGCACACTTTGGCTTCCTGCAGCAGCAGTTTGGCAAACTCCAGCGAACCGAGATGCGCATAGTGATCGGGAATTTTCGCCCAGACGTACATTGAGGCTTTTGGCAGATCGACCATCCAGCCCGCTTCATGCAGCCCTTTCACCAGCACATCGCGACGGCGTTTATACTGCTCGGCGATATCACGCACGCATTGCTGATCACCTTCGAGTGCGGCAATCGCCGCGACCTGCAGCGGGGTGAAGGTGCCGTAATCGTGGTAGCTTTTGATACGCGCCAGCGCGGATACCAATTCTTTGTTACCCACCATAAAGCCGATACGCCAGCCTGCCATGTTGTAGCTTTTCGACAGCGTAAAGAACTCCACCGCTACGTCGCGCGCCCCCGGCACCTGCATGATCGACGGCGCTTTCCAGCCATCATAGGTGATGTCAGCGTAAGCGAGGTCGTGGATCACCAGCACGTTGTACTGTTTCGCCAGCGCAATCACCCGTTCGAAAAAGTCGAGTTCAACACACTGTGAAGTGGGATTGGATGGGAAGCCGAGGATCATCATCTTCGGTTTCGGATAACTTTCGCGGATGGCGCGTTCAAGCTCGTTGAAGAAGTCAACGCCTGCCACCAAGGGTACGGAACGCACTTGCGCTCCGGCGATCACCGCGCCGTAGATGTGAATCGGGTAGCTCGGATTGGGCACCAGGACGGTGTCGCCATGGTCGAGCGTCGCCAGCATCAGGTGCGCCAGCCCTTCTTTGGAACCGATGGTGACAATGGCTTCTGATTCGGGATCGATCTCCACCTGATAGCGATCTGCGTACCAGCGCGAGATGGCGCGACGCAGGCGAGGAATGCCTTTCGAGGTGGAGTAACCGTGCGTATCTTCGCGTTGCGCTACCTGACAGAGTTTTTCCACGATGTGTGGCGGCGTGGGTCCATCCGGATTCCCCATTGAGAAATCGATGATGTCTTCGCCGCGCCGACGCGCAGCCATCTTCAATTCAGCGGTGATGTTGAATACATACGGGGGAAGGCGTTCAATACGCGAGAAACGACGGGGTGTGCTGTTATCAGCCATGATGTCCTCTGGTTTACGTAGGCGCCCGGACCGTCCGAGCGACGCTGGTCACTGCGGTGACCGAGGTAAGAACATAACGCGCTGATAACAGAATTGTCGAGAGCAACAGAATATTTTTTTAATGTTGCGGATTCAGGCGACCCAGCACCCAATCGTTTACCCATTGGTCGTTTAGCAGATAATTATCCCGTAGAGTGCCCTCAAGTGTGAAACCATTCTTTTCCAGAATGCGTCGGGACGGCCAATTCCCCTCTATGACCAGCGCTTTGAGTTTATGAAATTCTGCCTGTAGCAAGAAGTCGCACAGTGCCTTGAGCGCTTCACTGCCATAGCCGTTTCCGGTGAAGCGATGGCAGAGCATGTAGCCGACCTCAGCTTGCCGATAAGGCTGCCATTCGGCACTGCATCCAAACAGGCCGATAGGTTCATTGGTTTCGCGCAGGCGTGCCACCAGGCACAGCATGTGGAAGCTGGTGACTTGCCAGGGCGCGAGGCGTTCGGTGAAGCGCTGGCGTATGTCGTTTTCGTCAGGGATTTCACTGACCCAAGTCATGGTGCCGGGATCTTCGTGTACGGCTTTGAAGATTTGCCAGTCTTCGGGTTGTAAGCGTGTCAGGGACAAGCGTGGGGTAAGAAGTTGCATTGCTGCGCTCCGCGAAATAACTCATGGCAACATAGCAAACCGCGTGATTTACAACCAGCGTTCTGCGTAGGGATTACTAATCCTCTTTTTGTTACTCAAGTTTTCCTCTTTTTGGGGAGTGTTGGGGATTTTGGGAGTTGGGAGTTGAGTTGATAGTCGCTGTTGGTTGGGTGCCAGGGCCAGAACGGGCCAGCCCTATCGCAAAGACAACACGCATCCCTGCAGATCGGCTGGGCCATCCGTGGCCCAGACGCTTTGCTCTTCGGGCTGGCCCGTTCTGGCCTTGAGCTGAATGCGTTGCTGTTTTAAAACACCAGTGAGAATTTGGCCGGAAAATTGATCTAAACCATGAGAAGCGTTTTGCGGGTGTCGCGGCGCTGGCAGATCTTGATCACATTTTTTATCATAACCTCACCCTGGTTCACTCCGAGAGATGCCCTTGCCTTCCCACTTCGACATGCTGCTGGCGGTATTTGACCGCGCTGCGCTGATGCTGATTTGTCTGTTCTTCCTTACCCGCACGCGGGTATTCCGTCAGCTGCTGCAAAAAGATGAGCATTCGATCAAAGAGAAAGTGGTGGTGACGGCGATATTCTCGCTGTTTGCGCTGTTCAGTACCTGGTCGGGCATTAACGTCGATGGTTCGCTGCTGAACGTGCGTGTGATTGCGGTGATGTCCGGCGGCATTCTGTTTGGCCCTTGGGTTGGTATCGCTACCGGGGTGATCGCGGGCATCCATCGTTATCTGATCGATATGGATGGCGTCACGGCTGTGCCTTGCCTGATTACCAGCATCGTTGCCGGTATCGCTTCTGGGTTTATCAATCGTCGCGTGAGCAAAGAGCAGCGCTGGCGCGCCGGTATTCTTGGCGGCATGCTGTGCGAAACCCTCACCATGTTGCTGATAGTGCTGTGGGCTCGACCGATGGCGCTGGGCTTTTCGATTGTTTCTGAGATCGCTTTACCGATGATTCTCGGCGCATCGAGCATTGGCTTGATTGTACTGTTAGTGCAGAGCGTGGAAGGAGAAAAAGAGGCGATCGCGGCGCGTCAGGCCAAGCTGGCACTGGAAATTGCCAATAAGACGTTGCCGCTGTTTCGTCAGGTGAATAGCCAGTCGTTGCGTCAGGTGTGCGATATCATTCGCAGCGATATTCATGCCGATGCCGTGGCCATCACCAATACTCAGCAGATTCTCGCTTATGTCGGCTACGGTGAGCATAACTATCACAACGGGGATGATGGCATCAGCCCTACCACGGCGCAGTCGATTGCGAGCGGCAAAATCATCATCAAGAATAATGATGAGGCGCATCGCACCAAAGATATTCACTCGATGCTGGTTATTCCCCTTTGGGAAAAAGGGGAAGTCACAGGCACGTTAAAAATCTATTATCGTCGAGCGCATCGCATTACCGGATCGCTAAAAGAGATGGCCATTGGTTTGTCGCAAATTATCTCCACCCAGCTGGAGGTATCGCGCGCGGAGCAGTTACGTGAGATGGCAAATAAAGCGGAACTGCGTGCGTTGCAGAGTAAAATTAACCCGCACTTCCTGTTTAATGCGCTGAATGCTATCTCCTCTTCCATTCGTCTCAATCCAGATACGGCACGTCAGCTGGTGATCAATCTTTCGCGCTATTTACGCTACAACCTTGAGCTGAACGATGACGAGCTGATCGATATTAAAAAAGAGCTGTGGCAGGTGAAGGATTACATCGCGATTGAACAGGCGCGCTTTGGCGATAAGCTGTCGATGATTTATGACATTGATGAAGATCTCCACTTCACGCTGCCCAGTTTGCTGATTCAGCCTCTGGTGGAAAATGCCATTGTGCACGGTATTCAGCCCTGCCGTGGCAAAGGGGTGGTGACCTTGAGTGTGAAAGACCTCGGTGATTATGTGCGCGTTGCGGTGCGCGATACGGGCGCGGGTATCAGTGAAGAGGTCATTGGCCGGGTGGCACGCGATGAGATGCCGGGTAACAAAATCGGGCTGCTTAATGTGCATCATCGGGTGAAACTGCTTTCCGGTCAGGGTCTGAGCATCACGCGTCATCATCCGGGAACGGAAATCGCCTTCACTCTGAGCAAAAACGGTCAGCGTCTGGCTGCACCGTTGAGCCATATCACGGAACCCAGCGCGTGAAAGCCATTATCGTCGAAGACGAGTTTCTTGCTCAGCAAGAGTTGAGCTGGATGATCCAGCAGCACAGTCAGATCACTATCGAAGCCTGTTTTGATGATGGGCTGGAAGTGCTGAAGTATCTGCAAAACCATCGCGTCGATGTCATTTTCCTCGACATCAACATTCCTTCACTGGATGGCATGCTGCTGGCCCAAAACATTAACCAATTTGCGCATAAGCCGTTGATAGTGTTTATCACCGCATGGAAAGAGCATGCGGTGGATGCGTTTGAACTGGATGCGTTTGACTACATCCTTAAGCCCTATCATGAGTCGCGTATTATCACCATGCTGAACAAGCTGGAGGCCAGTGCACAGCAGCACCTCGCACAGCCATCCACTCAGCAAAGCGCGCCGCAAACCGTTAATCTGGTGAAAGATGAGCGCATTATCGTGACAGATATCAACGATATCTATTATGTTGAAGCGCACGAAAAACTGACGTTTGTTTATACCCGCCGCGAAGCGTATGTGATGTCGATGGCGATCAGTGAATTTTGCAGTCGCCTGCCGGAACCGCTCTTTTTCCGCTGTCATCGATCGTACTGCGTCAATCTCAGTAAAATTCGTGAGATTGAGCCGTGGTTTAACAATACCTATCTGGTGAAGTTGCGTGATTTGGATGCGCAGGTGCCGGTGAGCCGTAGCAAGGTGAAGGCGTTTCGCCAGTTGATGAGGTTGTAAAGCGAGCAGCAGGACGCTGCTCGCCGGAACAGATTACAGCACGCGACCCAGCGTTTGGCGCAAATGTGCACCCGCGCCCAGCAGGCCTGGCTGATCGTGGGTGATCATATACACCGGGATATCGACCAGATAATCACGGAAGCGGCCTTTGTCTTCAAACGCGGCGCGGAAGCCGGAGGCTTTGAAGAAATCGAGGAAGCGCGGCACAATTCCCCCCGCAATGTACACGCCACCAAAGGTGCCGAGATTGAGTGCCAGGTTGCCACCGAAACGCCCCATGATCACGCAAAACAGCGACAGCGCGCGACGACAATCGATGCAGCTATCTTTTAATGCACGCTCGGTGACATCTTTCGGCTTGAGGTTTTCAGGCTCACGGCTGTCAGATTTGACGATGGCGCGATAGAGATTCACCAGACCGGATCCTGACAGCACGCGCTCCGCCGACACGTGACCCAGTTCCGCACGCAGCACTTCGAGAATTTCACCCTCTTCTTCGCTGTTCGGGGCGAAGTCAACGTGACCGCCCTCGCCCGGCAGGCTGATCCAGCGCTTATCCACGTGCACCAGATGGCTCACGCCTAATCCGGTGCCGGCACCGTAAATGGCAATCGGTTTGCCTTCTACCGGCGCTTTGCCACCAAACTGAATCACTTGATCTTCGGCCAGCATCGGGATAGCCATCGACACGGCAGTGAAATCATTGATGATTTCCAGGCTGTCGAATGCCAGGTGCTCTTTCATCTCACGAGTTGAGAATGCCCAATCGTGATTGGTCATCTCGACCCAATCCCCGGTGATTGGACAGGCAATCGCGATGCAGGCGTGTTTAATGTCCTGTTTTTGCTCATCGAGATAAGCACGAATCACCGCTTCGAGATTGTCGTAGTCTGATGTTGAGAATGTTTTGGCCTGGGAGATGGCGCCGGTCTCCACCTCACACAGGGCGAGACGGGCGTTGGTGCCGCCCACATCGCCGACCAGGGCGTATTTTGTCATTCTTCTGCTGCTCCGCTTGGGTCATAAACAATTGCAGGACACTATATAAGAGCCTGCCAATAAAACAATAACGCCCACCAGCACGATGGGCGTAAACATTTCTGGTGCGTGCCACAGCCTGACAATCAGCGGCTTCACTGTATAGAGGCAACTTTCCGAAACTGCGGGCTTATCACGTCAGGCGTTATCGACGCAGCCTCACAGGAAACGGACGATGCGGAGAAACCGAAGCGTAACGAGTGTACGTGAGGATTTCAGGCACCGCCTGGTCTAAAACGACAAAGCCTAAGCCGGATAGTGGCTAGCCGCCGTTACGCTGGTGCAGAGCTGCAGTGACTTTACGCAACAGCGGCGGCAGATCTTGTTTTTCCATCACCACTTCCACCAGCGTCAGGCGACGCTGACGCATTAATTGCTCCATTACCGCCGTTAACTGCACCGTTTTGCTCACTCGCCAGCTTTGTGCCGCACACTCTACGCTCATGGCATGTGGCAGCGCAGTCCAGTTCCATTGTGCGATGTCGTTGTAACGCTGTTCAGCGCCGTGAATCGCCCGCTCAACCGTGTAACCGTCGTTATTGATCAGGAAAATAATCGGCTGTTGCCCGTCACGCTGCATGGAACCCAGCTCCTGGATCGTCAGCTGCGCTGAACCGTCACCGATAATCAAAATGACGCGTCGGTCAGGTTGTGCCGTTTGTGCACCAAAGGTCGCCGGTAGAGTATAGCCAATCGAGCCCCATAGCGGTTGCACCAGCAATTCTGCGCCCGGTGGTAAACGCAGCGCGGCGGCACCAAAGGCGGCCGTGCCCTGATCGGCCAGGATGATATCACCCGGCAGCAGGAAGCGCTGCATCGCCTGCCAGAATGCGCGCTGACTGATTACCGCATCATCGTTTTGCTCAATTTCTTCGCAAGATGCAGTGTCGGCCAGTGCCCAATGTACGCAGTGGCGTTGATAAACGGGCAATAATGCGGCGAGGGCTTGCGCCATGCTAAGCGGCGCAAAGCATTCTCCGCCCACCGTGGCGTGAAACGGTTGCAGGTCGATAACGCGCTCTGCGGGTAACTGCTGGGTGAAACCGGCGGTCAGGGTATCGGTAAACCGCACGCCGACGCACAGCGTAACATCCGTCTCTTCAATGGCCCGGCGCACCGCATCGCTGCTGCCTTCGGCAGCGTAGGTACCCACATAGCCGGGCTGCTGTTCATCGAGCACGCCTTTGCCCATCAGTAATGTAGCGGCGGGAATGGCGCGTAGTTGGCGGAGTGCAAACAGCGGCGATTGCAATTGCCAACGCGAAGCGAGGAAATCGGCCAGTAACGCCACGCGCTGTGCAGGAGCCAGTAAGCGTTCAGCGGCGGCAGTAAAAGCTGTCGCAACGGCGGTCTCCTGATGGACAGGCGCAACGGGCTGAGCATCAGGCACCGTAATCTCCGTCGCCGCGACATCCACCGCCAGCAGCAGATAGCCGGGCCGGTGCTGGTTAAGCGCTTCCGATATCACACGGTCAATTTCTTCAACCGCATTATCCGCAGTCAGCACCGCGCTGGCGGTACTTACCTCTTGTGCCATGCGCAGGAAATGATGGAAGTCGCCGTCCCCCAGTGAATGATGTACACAGTCACCTTGCTGCTGCGCACGACTGGCTGGGGCGCCAACAATATGAATAACCGGGACATATTCGGCATAGCTGCCCGCAATCCCATTAATCGCACTCAGTTCACCCACGCCAAACGTGGTGAGCAGTGCAGCAGCACCGTTGCAACGACCGTAGCCATCCGCCGCGTAGGCGGCATTGAGTTCATTGGCGCAACCGACCCAGGCAATCTCAGGATGAGCGATAACGCTGTCGAGAAATTGCAGATTGTAATCACCCGGCACACCGAACAGATGACGGATGCCAGCTTGCTGTAAACGGTGCAGTAAATAGTCGCCAACGTTGAGGGTTTTCATCGACAGCTCCTTCTTAAGGGGATGATCGAAGTATCAGCGATGTGGCTGAATTGGCGAGATTTTCACCATCAGCGCATGGTGATTTGTGGCAAGCAATCGTTACGACGACAGAAAATTCTGTAAGTTGCGATCTTCGGCGCGTTTCGGCTTAGTGTAAACGCATACACTTCTATGCTGATGTCACTTTCTCCCTTTTTGAGACAGGAACGCTGCATGTCTGTATTTCCTCATCCCGACCGCTATCAACAGATGCAATATCGTCGCAGTGGCCGTACTGGCCTGAAATTACCGGCCATTTCGCTGGGTTTATGGCACAACTTTGGCGACAGCACGCGCGTCGATAATAGCCGTGAACTCCTGCGCCACGCCTTTGATCGCGGCATCACGCACTTCGACCTTGCCAACAACTACGGCCCCCCGCCGGGTTCTGCGGAGTCCAATTTTGGTCGCATTCTGCGCGAAGATTTTGCCGGGCTGCGCGATGAGCTGGTGATCTCCACCAAAGCCGGATACACCATGTGAGACGGCCCTTACGGCGACTGGGGTTCGCGCAAGTATCTGATTTCCAGTCTGGATCAGAGCCTGAAACGCATGGGGCTGGAGTATGTCGATATCTTTTATCATCACCGTCCCGATCCGGAAACGCCGCTGGAAGAGACCATGCGCGCGCTCGATCAGGTGGTGCGTCAGGGCAAAGCGCTGTATGCCGCCATTTCCAATTACCCGGCAGATAAAGCAGCCGAAGCGATTGCCATTCTGCGCGATCTGGGCACGCCTTGCCTGATTCATCAGCCGAAATACTCCATGTTCGAACGTGCACCGGAAGAGCAAGGTCTACTGGATGTGCTGGGTGATAATGGCGTCGGCTGCATCGCCTTCTCTCCGCTAGCGGGTGGTGTGCTCACCGATCGCTATCTGCAAGGCATCCCTGAGGATTCCCGTGCCGCCAGCGGCAGTAAATTCCTTAATGAGAGACAGTTGACGCAAGAGAAGATGGAAAAAGTACGTAAGCTGCAGGCGATCGCCCAGCAGCGTGGGCAGAAGCTGGCGCAAATGGCGCTGAGCTGGGTGCTGCGTGATGCACGCGTGACTTCGGTGCTGATTGGTGCAAGTAAAACTGCGCAAATTGATGATGCCGTTGAGATGCTAAGCCAGCCCGAGCTGACAACTGAAGAGATCGAAGCGATTCATAATATATTAGTGTAAACGCTTACCTACCCGGCTCAGGCCGGGTATTTTCCGCAGCAGAAAATTCTCAATTCAGATTTCCCGCAACGTTTTCAGACTCACTCTCAAGGCAACACTGGACCGATGTGGCACACTAGCGCAACGGTGGCAGTGATAAGCCACTGAAAAGGAGAATTTATGAAACGTGCAATTTTGTTTGCCGCCTTGCTGGCAACACTTTCACCCCTGGCAATGCACACAGCAGAAGCCAACAGCGCCACCCTTACATTGGCTCCGGGTGTCACGCTGCATCTCGGCGATCGCGATCGTCGTGGTTACTATTGGGATGGCGGACGCTGGCGTGAGCCGCGCTGGTGGAATGACCGTTATCGTTATAACGATCATCGCTGGTGGCGTCATGAAGAGTGGCGTCGTCATCAGGCTTACGAACGTGAGCGTGAACGCCGCTGGCATGAACGGGAACGCCGTGAGCATTGGCGCCATGACCATCGTCATGATGACAGGCATGATCACCACCACCACTAATACAAAAATCCCGGCCTGATAGCCGGGATTTTCTTTTTTTCGTCTTGACCAGCCGAAGCGTTACCAGCCGAGCGCCTCACCGACCAACAGATAGAGATTCAATGCCACCACCAGCACCACTATCAGGCGTCCGGCGTTTTGCATCAGGCGCGAATTGACCATCTCATCGCCCATCAACTCGCGGTTGCCGGTAAAGGCCAACAGCGGGATCAATGCCAGTGCGATACCGAAACTCAACAGTACCTGGCTCATCACCAGAATGCGCGTTGGATCCCATCCGGCCCAGATCACGATAAAGGAAGGCAGCATGGTGATGGTGCGACGTAGCCACAGCGGAATATGGAAGCGAATGAAGCCCTGCATCACGACTTGTCCCGCCAGTGTTCCCACCACGGTAGAAGACAAGCCTGCCGCCACCAGACTTAATCCAAACACAATGGCTGCTGCGCGGCCCAACAAAGGTTGCAGCGTCAAATACGCTTGGTCGAGATCCACAATGCTGGTGTGCCCGCTGAAGTGGAAAGCTGCCGCCGCAGTCGCCATCATCGCCAGATTGACAAAGCCGGCAATGGTCATGGCAATCGCCACATCGAGTTTAGTGGACGAGTAGCGATCCGCTTTGCTGCCAATGTTACCGTGTTGCGTCAGTGCCGAGTGCAGGTAAATCACATGCGGCATGATGGTGGCACCCAGCACACCGGCAGCGAGGAACACGGCGTCAGAGGTGGGCAGCGAAGGCAACGCCATACCGGTGACCAATTCACTCACTTTCGGCTGCGAGAAAAACAGCTCAACAATATAGGCAGCGGCGACAAACAACAGCAGGCCGCCAATCACCAACTCCAGCGGCTTCTGCCCCCGGCTTTGCAGCATCAAAATCAGGTAGGTGGCGACGCCGGTGAGCACGGCGCCTTGCAGTAACGAAATCCCCAGCAATAATTTAAAGCCGAGTGCCGCACCAATAAATTCGGCGAGGTCAGTGGCCATGGCGATGATTTCCGCCTGCACCCAATAGAACCACACTGCCGGGCGTGGAAAGCGATCGCGGATATGCTCGGCAAGGTTTTTACCGGTGGCGATGCCAAGTTTGGCTGACATCAGCTGAATCAGCATCGCCATCACATTGGCCCAGACCACCACCCACAGCAGTTTGTAGCCGTAGGCCGCACCCGCCTGAATATTGGTGGCAAAGTTACCGGGATCGATATAACCAATTGCCGCGATGAAGGCAGGGCCAAGCAGCGCGAGCTTGATTTTTCTGGCTCCGCGAGCGGCGCGCTCAGCGGTGCGACTTTCTGACATAGTGTGGACCCTGTCCTAACGCTTGTTGACCCATGCAGCTTAACGGGCGCTCAAGGCAAGTGAAATTTGATTATAGTTATCGTAATAATAGATGGTGCTATGAAGTATAGCCATTGCTATACCTTGCGGTAAAGCCAGTTCTTGCCAAAATGTTTGCAACAGCAATCACTCTACTCCCGGGTTATTTTATAGACAATGTTTTTATGGATATTTCTTGTGAAGGCTTTGTGAAGAGGTTGTGAGCGGTGAGACTATTCTTAGAAATTTGTCGATACCGAATACTTATAATGTGGTTTTGATCTCGTTTTTAAGTAACGCGTTACATAGAATACGCAACAAAATACAACCCTCCTCAAATTTGGAGCCGACATGTCCCATATTTTGCACTTTCTTTTGGCATTAGTGGTGGTAGCCGTACTGGCCTTGCTGGTCAGTCACGATCGTAAAAGCATCCGCATTCGTTACATCGTACAGCTTCTGGTGATCGAAGTTTTGCTGGCGTGGTTCTTCCTCAACTCTGAAGCGGGCCTCGGCTTCGTCAAAGGGTTCGCGGGTCTGTTTGACCATCTACTGAAGTATGCTGCCGAAGGGACTAACTTCGTATTCGGCAACATGAACGACAAAGGCCTGGCGTTCTTCTTCCTGAATGTTCTGTGCCCGATCGTGTTTATCTCGGCGCTAATCGGTATTTTGCAGCATTTCCGTATCCTGCCTTGGGTGATCCGCGGCATCGGTACCGTGCTGTCAAAAGTCAACGGTATGGGCAAACTGGAATCCTTCAACGCCGTAAGCTCTCTGATTTTGGGACAGTCAGAAAACTTTATCGCGTATAAGGATATCCTTGGCAAAATGTCACAGCGTCGCATGTACACCATGGCTGCTACGGCAATGTCGACAGTTTCCATGTCCATCGTCGGCGCTTATATGACTATGCTGCAGCCGAAATATGTGGTGGCCGCGCTGGTATTGAACATGTTCAGCACCTTCATTGTGTTGTCACTGATCAACCCTTACCGCGTCGATAGCGAAGAAGATCTGCAGTTGCAGGATCTGCACAAAGGTCAGAGCTTCTTCGAGATGCTGGGCGAATATATCCTTGCCGGTTTCAAAGTGGCGATCATCGTTGCCGCCATGCTGATTGGTTTTATCGCCCTGATTTCAGGTCTGAATGCGCTGTTTGATCTAATCTTCGGCATCAGCTTCCAGGGTGTGCTGGGTTACGTGTTCTACCCGTTTGCGTGGGTGATGGGCGTGCCGTCCAGTGAAGCGCTGCAGGTTGGCAGTATCATGGCAACCAAACTGGTTTCTAACGAATTCGTGGCGATGATGGATCTTCAGAAGATTGCTGGTCAGCTGTCACCGCACGCAGAAGGAATCCTGTCTGTGTTCCTCGTATCCTTCGCTAACTTCTCCTCTATCGGGATTGTGGCGGGTGCGATTAAGGGCTTGAACGAAGAACAGGGTAACGTGGTTTCTCGCTTCGGCCTTAAACTGCTGTACGGCTCAACCCTGGTGAGCGTGCTTTCTGCCGCTATCGCCGGTCTGGTTCTGGCCTTCTGATGTTCAGGGCGAGCTGCGGCTCGCCCTTCTCTTCTTAATTATGCCTTTCTGTTCTATCTTGCATTTCACCCCTTTTATCCCCGTCATTCGCCGCATCCCCGCCTGACGCAAAACCTTTTCACAATATTGAATTTCCGTCCCGGTTGCCTGCGCCCGTAGCTTTTCTCCATAACGTCACATCTGGAGAATCGTATGAGCATTCAATTTCTTGGCATGATTGGCCACCGCCTGGCTTCCGAAATCATTCCCGCCAGCGGTCCGCTGTTCGATAAAGATTACATCGCGCGTTTCGCCCGCGCCCATGAAGAAGCGGGATTTGATCGCATTCTGGTGGGCTATTGGTCCGATCAACCCGACGGCTTTCTGGTGACCGCACATGCTGCGGCACACACCTCAACACTAAAATTCCTGCTGGCACACCGTCCGGGCTTTGTCGCACCGACACTGGCCGCACGCAAACTGGCAACGTTGGATCAACTGACCGATGGTCGGCTGGCCGTGCATATCATCAGCGGCGGTAGCGATGTCGAGCAGCGTCGTGATGGTGACTTCCTGAATAAAGCCGAACGCTATGCGCGCAGCGATGAGTTTCTTGCCGTGCTGAAGCAGAGTCTGGAATCCAGCCAGCCTTATGATCACAAGGGACATTTTTACCAGGCTGAGCAGGCGTTTTCCGCCATCAAACCTGCGCAGAAAAAGCTGCCGATATACTTTGGTGGATCGTCTCAGGAAGCGATTGATGTCGCTGCGCGCCATGCCGATGTCTTTGCCCTGTGGGGCGAACCGCTGAAAGGTGCGGAAGAGACAGTGCGCAATGTGCGAGCCGCTGCGGCTCAGCACGGGCGTGAGATTGATTTCAATATCTCGTTCCGTCCGATTATCGGGAAAACCGAGAAAGAGGCCTGGGAACGTGCCGAGCATATCCGTGAACTGGCCGAGAAGCAGTTGCAAGAGACCGGCTTCGCCTTTGGTAAACCCAAGCCGCAAAGTGTTGGCGCTCAGCGTTTGCTGGCTGCCGCCAATGAAGGCGATCGCCTGGACAAAGTGTTATGGACCGGCGTGGCTAAACTGGTGCAAGGCGGCTACAACTCCACAGCGCTGGTTGGCACCGCCGATCAGGTTTCCGATGCGCTGCTGGATTACTATCGCCTGGGAATTCACAGTGTGCTGATTCGCGGCTTCGATCCGCTGAATGATGCGGTGGTATATGGCGAGGAGCTGATTCCGCTGACGCGTGAGAAAGTCGCGGCGCTAAACGCCGCTAACAAAAGGAGCGCCTGATGCGGCTGGCAGCTCTCTTTACCGGTGTTGCGCTGGCGATCTCCACGCTCCATCCGCTGTTCGCTGCTGATAAAGTCACACTGCGTCTGGGCGATGTTAAGGGGGATCGTTTTGCCGCGTTAAAATCGTCAGGCGAACTCAACAACCTGTCTTACGGACTGGAACTTACGGCTTTTGATCCCGCTTTGCCGGGAGATAAATCATGAGTGCCTATCAGCATCATCGCTTACGCGACTTTGTCGGTAACCTTGCCATCTTGCTCGACCAGAATCCCGATGAAGCCACTGTTTTGCAACAGGGCAGAGCCTGGCTGGGCGAGCTAATCCAACATGACGACTGGCTGGACGAGGCTTACACTCACCCGCATCCCGAACACTATCAACAATATCTGCTGTACGCCGATGCCCGGCAGCGCTTTTCAGTTGTGAGCTTCGTCTGGGGGCCAGGCCAGCAAACGCCGATTCACGACCATCGCGTATGGGGATTGATTGGCATGCTGCGTGGCGCAGAGATTTCGCAATCCTGGCAGCCGGGGCCGAACGGCCTGCAGCCAGAAGGTGCGCCGGTACGGCTTGATCCCGGCAACGTTGAAGCCGTCTCTCCCACCGTGGGCGATATCCATCGCGTGAGCAATGCCTATGACGATCGCGTCTCGATCAGCATCCACGTTTATGGCGCCAACATTGGCGCGGTCAAACGCGCGGTGTATCGCGAAGACGGCAGTGAAAAACAGTTTATCTCCGGTTACAGCAACCGTTACTTACCGAACATTTGGGATCTATCACATGAGTAAACCCGTATTCCCTTTCCGCCAGGCGGCGGACATTCTTGAGGCTCTGCGTCAGCAGCAGGAAGTGGCGATTGTTGATGTGCGCGACGAAGCACTGTTTGCCACCGGCCATCCGCTGTTTGCGGTGAATATCCCGCTTTCCAAACTTGAACTGGAACTGTTAGATCGCATCCCGCAACTGACGACAGCTATCACGCTTTATGATAACGGCGAAGGACTGGCGCTGACGGCTGCGGAACGAATTGCAGCACTGGGTTACAGCAATATAGCGCTGTTAAAAGAGGATTTGGCCGGGTGGCAGGCTGCGGGCGGGGAGCTGTTTATTGACGTGAATTCACCGAGCAAAGCCTTTGGTGAACTGGTTGAACATCACAATCACACCCCTTCCCTGTCAGCTGATGAAGTGCACAGCTTAATCAACAGCGACGCCAATGTAGTGGTGCTGGATGCGCGCCGCTTTGATGAATACCAGACCATGAGCATTCCAGGCGCCACCAGCGTGCCGGGCGGTGAGCTGGTGTTGCGCGTGCGTGATCTCGCGCCATCACCGGAAACCACGGTGATTGTGAACTGTGCGGGCCGCACGCGCAGCATCATCGGCACCCAGTCGCTGGTGAATGCCGGTATCCGTAATCCGGTGTTTGCGCTGCGCAACGGCACGATTGGCTGGACGCTGGCAGGACACGACCTGGATAAAGGTCAGTCGCGCCGCTACGGTGAAACCAGCGAAACGGCACAGCGCCAGGCGGCGAGTAACGCACGAGGCATTGCCGATCGCGCAGGCGTAGAGCGTATCCCGCTGGCAACGCTCAAGCGCTGGCAACAGGAACCGCGTACCACTTACCTTTTCGACGTGCGTGATGCAGACGAATATGCGTCGGGTCATCTGCCCGGCAGTCGTCATGTACCAGGCGGACAGCTGGTGCAGGAAACCGATCATTACGCCAGCGTGCGCGGTGCACGTATTGTACTGATTGATGACGACGGCGTACGCGCCAATATGACCGCCTCCTGGCTGGCGCAGCTTGGCTGGCAGGTGTCAGTGCTGGAAGAGTTGCAGGCCAGTGATTTCACGGCCACCGGTGCCTGGAAAGCGCAGGTTCCTGCGGTTGCACAGCCAGAGTTTATTTCTCCGCAGCAACTGGCGGAGTGGCTGGAGGAAGGTCAGACCCAGGTACTGGACTTCACCACGCGCGCCAATCACCTCAACAGTCATATTCCGGGAGCGGGCTGGCTGCTACGTTCAACGCTGCAAAAAGAGGGCAAATCCGCACTACCAGCGGCACGACGTTATGTTCTGACCTGCGGCAGCAGCCTGCTGGCCGGATATGCGGTTGAACAGGTGGCAGAACTCACCGGCAAGCCGGTGTTTGTGCTGGAGGGCGGCAATGCAGCCTGGCGCGCAGCGCAACTGCCCACCGAGCAAGGCGACCAACAGTTGCTGTCTCCGGCGATTGATCGCTATCGTCGTCCGTATGAAGGCACCGATATCGCACCTGCTGTGATGCAGGCGTATCTGGATTGGGAATACGGTCTGGTGGCGCAGTTGGCTCGCGATGGCACACACGGCTTCCGCGTGTTGCCTGCTCAAGAACAAGCCGCAACCGCTTAATTCTTAGCGCCATGAATTGCGCCGCGACCAGATTGTGCATAATTCCAGTGCACACTAAGCACTGGCGGCACGATTTATGGCGCACTCTGATGCCGTGCTGAATGCTTAACGGATTTAATCATCGCAGCGCGTGAGAAGCTGCTGCGGTGCGATTTATTGCGCCCCTAATGAGAGGCTGGTGCTGAATGAGTGAGATCATCTCAGCGCACAGGAAGAAGCACGCGCGATTTACGGCGCAATTCGTCGAGAAACTTGATATCAAAAGATTGGCGCATTTCAGAACGCTGGGAGTTGTCGTCACACGAATAATGACGCCATTCTGCATACGAAATGAGCAATTATGAATTCAGTCAGTGTTAGATTGTGATGCTATTGTTCAGGACGAACAGAGATTTGGTGGAGATAAGCGGGATCGAACCGCTGACCTCTTGCATGCCATGCAAGCGCTCTCCCAGCTGAGCTATACCCCCACATCTGGAAATCTTTTTCAGTGCATCGTTAAAAACGATTTGGTGGAGATAAGCGGGATCGAACCGCTGACCTCTTGCATGCCATGCAAGCGCTCTCCCAGCTGAGCTATACCCCCAGCACCGAAAAACAGCCGATTTAACTCGACGGACGGCATCATATGAAACCGCTCCCTGAGTGTCAACGCCAAATTCTCGTTCTGTGTTCAATCGCTGAAAAAGGCGGCAACGCCCTACCGTAATGGCTTTTTTTTCAACGCAAATGTGCATTCCGTTAACGTATTTTCGCATTTAACACCCTGCAACCGAGGTTAAATCAGGGTTAAAGATGTTAGGAATAATCTTGTGTTCGTTACGGGTAAGTGTAAAACTTAGCGCGCTAATTAACCGGTCAACCTTCCAGGGTATATCACTCTTTGACCGGCCAGCATTTTCCCCTTGTTCAATAAAAGAAAAGTGAAATATGTCGCTGCATACACCGAAAGAGATCGCCCAACTGGCGATTCAAGCGGGCGTGGCTAAAAGCCGTTTGCCTGTTTCCACCTTATTGATCCTTGGTTTTATGGCCGGTGCCTTTATTGCCACTGGTTTTCTGTTGGATCTGCATGTTATCAACCAACTACCTGCTGAATGGGGCTCCTTTGGCGGCTTCCTCGGCGCGGCGGTGTTCCCGGTTGGCCTGATTCTAACCGTTCTGGCCGGTGGTGAACTGTTGACCGGCAACATGATGACCTTACCGATCGCCTGGTTCGCTCGCCGCATCAGTGGTGTGAGCGTGCTGCGCAACTGGTTCTGGGTCACCATTGCCAACTTTATTGGCAGCATCGCGGTCGCCTGGTTCTTTGGCCACATGCTCGGTATGACCGAAGGCGATTATCTGAAAAAGACCGTGGCGATTGCACACGCGAAGGTGAATGCGGATTTCCTCCACGCCTTCATTTCCGGCATTGGTTGCAACTGGCTGGTGTGTCTGGCGGTATGGTTAGCCTTCGCCAGTAAAGATATGGTCGGCAAAATCTTCGGCATGTGGTTCCCGGTGATGGCCTTCGTGGCGATTGGCTTCCAGCACGTGGTGGCGAACATGTTTATTGTGCCCGCCGCGATTTTTGCCGGACAAATGAGCTGGGCAGAATTTGCGCCAAACGTGATTGCCGTCTTCCTCGGCAACGGCGTGGGCGGTGCAATATTTGTTGGTCTCACCTATTTCCTTGCTTTCCGTCCTGCGCAAGCTGAAACCAGCGAAGCTTAATATCCGATTTATGCCTTTTGTCATGAGACAAGAGGCATTTTCCTGCCTGATTACTTTTCCCCGTTACGTTTTGTTGTAATATGTACAGCTAATGTATTTAACAGGGACAGCATCGTGAAAAAGGAATGGCTCACCCCCGAAGAGCTCGCGCTGGAAACGGGCTACAGTCGGCAAACGGTGAATAAATGGATCAAACGCGAAAACTGGACAACCACGCCCAAGCCCGGTGTACAGGGTGGTAAGGCGCGATTGATTCATATTGATGAGCGTGTAAAAAGCTTTGTTCAGTCTACCCGCCACGCGACCGAGCCGGCGGCCAATTACGGTGCTCAACAAAATACGTTACCTGCGTTATTAATTAATTCTGTCCAGCAAATGACGACCGCTGAGCAAGATCAACTGGCTGCATTGTTGCTGCGCGAGGGGATAAGTGGTGTGCTGGAACGGCTAGGGATTAAAGAAGATTAAAAAAAGCCGGGCGCATCATGCACCCGGCTTTTTTAATGCCCGCGATAAGTGAAGCGGCAACGTTACAGGCTGCCGCTAACTCAATTAAGCCTGGGCTTCACGCTCAGCAATGAAGGCCAGCGCTTTTTCGATACGGGCTACGCTGCGGCTGCGACCAATCGCTTCGACCGTCACATCCAGTGCCGGAGACTGACCTGCACCGGTCACCGCTACGCGCAGTGGCATGCCCACTTTGCCCATACCCAACTCGAGCGCATCGGCTGCACCCTGAATCGCGTTGTGCACATTCTCCGCATTCCACTCGCTGTCGCTCAGCGCAGCCAGTTTGTCACGCACCACTTCCAGCGGCTGACGCGCAACAGGACGCAGATGTTTCTTCGCCGCGTCAGCATCAAAGGCTTCAAACTCTTCATAGAAGTAACGGCAGGAAGCCGCGATCTCGACCAGCGTTTTGCAACGCTCACCCAGTAGCGTCACCAGCTTCGCCAGTTCCGGACCGGTGCGGGTATCGATATTCTGTTGCTCGATGTGCCACTGCAGCTGCGTTGCCACGTATTCTGGCGGCAGCGTATTAATGTAGTGATGGTTCAGCCACTGCAGTTTTTCGGTGTTAAACGCACTGGCAGACTTGCTCACGGCATCCAGAGTAAACAGCTCGGCCATCTCTGCCACGCTGAAAATCTCCTGATCGCCATGTGACCAGCCCAGACGCACCAGATAGTTGAGCAGCGCTTCCGGCAGATAACCGTCATCACGGTACTGCATCACACCCACCGCGCCATGACGTTTCGACAGCTTTTTACTGTCATCACCCAGGATCATGGAGACGTGCGCGTAAGTTGGCACTTCTGCACCAATCGCTTTAAGGATGTTGATCTGGCGTGGCGTGTTGTTGATGTGGTCTTCACCACGGATCACGTGAGTGATGCCCATATCCCAGTCATCCACCACCACACAGAAATTGTAGGTCGGTGAACCATCGGTACGACGGATGATCAGATCATCCAGCTCCTGGTTGCTGAATTCAATCGGGCCACGGATCTGGTCATCGAAAATCACCGAACCCTCTTGTGGGTTACGGAAACGCACCACGCAAGGCTCATCCGCCGCATGATGTTCATGGCTATCACGGCAACGGCCGTCATAACGTGGCTTCTCGCCTTTCGCCATCTGCTCTTCACGCAGCGCTTCTAAACGCTCTTTAGAGCAGTAGCATTTATAAGCCGTACCTGCTGCTACCATCTCATCGATGACCGCGTTGTAACGATCAAAGCGCTTCGTCTGATAGTACGGGCCTTCATCCCACTGCAGGTTGAGCCAGTTCATACCATCCATGATGGCTTCAATGGCTTCCGGCGTTGAACGTTCCAGATCGGTATCTTCGATACGCAGAACGAATTCGCCCTTGTTGTGGCGAGCATAAAGCCAGGAATAAAGAGCAGTACGGGCACCGCCCACATGCAGGTAGCCCGTTGGGCTGGGTGCGAAGCGAGTTTTGATTTTCATTCAGCATTGCCTTAGATGCGCAGGTTTCTTTGTCTGGATGACAAAAAAACGGGTTAACGCGAAAAAACAGTGCGCATATTCTAGCAGGTGGGACGCTTTCCTCAATGACTCTCGCGGCGGCATCACAGATTGAAGTGCGTTTTTCTGCTAATAAAACCAGCACATTGGCTAAAAGCGCGGCATGCTGCCTAAATTTAAAGCGAACGCACATTTATGTTTTAAAAAGCGTTGACTCACTTCGAAGGATCCCTATAATGCGACTCCACACAGCGGGGGTGATTAGCTCAGTTGGTAGAGCATCTCCTTTACACGGAGGGGGTCGGCGGTTCGAGCCCGTCATCACCCACCACTCTAAAAGTGGCTCGCAGTGTACAAGAGTTTGAAGAGCAAGATATGGGCGATTAGCTCAGTTGGTAGAGCATCTCCTTTACACGGAGGGGGTCGGCGGTTCGAGCCCGTCATCGCCCACCATATCTTAGTCAGATGACACTCTTGTTAAGCAGTTCCGAAGTGGGCGATTAGCTCAGTTGGTAGAGCATCTCCTTTACACGGAGGGGGTCGGCGGTTCGAGCCCGTCATCGCCCACCACTTCGGGTCGTTAGCTCAGTTGGTAGAGCAGTTGACTTTTAATCAATTGGTCGCAGGTTCGAATCCTGCACGACCCACCAATGTAGAAAGGCGCCCTAAAGGCGCCTTTTTGCTATCTGCTATTTGCCCACCCTCACAAAACCTTTACAAACACTTAACGCTTTGTGTGCTCAAGCCGTTTTATCCCCTTGCCGATAACGATAATGGTCTATTGCAAGGAGAAAACCATGTCTACTATCTCAAGTGTTAGCAGTGTCAGTACCGCAAGCAGCGGTAGCGGTTCAACGTCAGAAATTGCCAGCCTGAATAAACAGATTCAAAGCATCACCAAAGAAATTAAAGATTTATCCAGTGATGACTCCCTGACAGATGAGCAAAAATCTGAACAGGAACAGATGTTGCAATCGCAGATTCAGATGATTGAAGCGCAGATTGCACAAATCGAGCAGCAGGCAGCAGAAAAAGCACAACAGAAACAAGAAGCACAGCAGCCCACAACGGAAAGTGCCACCAGCGCCCAGAAAGCCGATGGCATTAACCGTCCGACCGAGACCAATCAGATCAACGTTTACGTCTAAAACGCCGGTTTGAGAGCACGTTGTTGCGCCAGCAGGCCTGCTTGTTGGCGCACTTCCTGCCAGATCGCTTCCGCAGCGGGTGTCAGAGAGCGATTTTTGCGTTTAATCAGCATCAGATTTCGATGGATTTCCGGATAGAGGCGTCGCACCGTCAGTTTCCGCCCCGCCGGCAGCGGTAACGCCAGCGCAGGCAAAATGCTGATGCCAATACCGGCTTCCACCATCGGAAACAGCGTGGCGGGATGGCCAATTTCCTGCACCACCTGCACCTGAATCGATAACTGCTGCAGCGCCGCATCCACCAGAAGACGACTTCCTGAAGCATAATCCTGCAAAACCAGGTTGCGCCCCGCCAGCATCGTCCATTCCGCTCGCTCGACCTGGGCCAAAACATCATCCGCATGGCACAACAATAAGAACGGCTCCTGCAAAATCGCTTCGTAATCCAGATCGGCATCCCCTAGCGGCCCGATGACAATGCCAAAATCCACCTCCGCATTGCGCACGCTTTGCAGCACTGACTGCTGAGCGCGATCGTGCAGGATGACGCGGATATCCGGATAACGTTGCTGGCTACTCGCCAGACACTGCGGCATTAGATTTGCCGAAGGTGTCTGGCTGGCGGCAACACGTACGGTGCCACTGCGCTGCTCGCCGTAACTGCGCACATCCAGCAGCGTCGTGTTTAACTCTTCCAGCAAACGTTCCAGGCGCGATGCCAGCTGGTGCCCCGCTTCCGTCAGCATCACTTCACGTGTGGTGCGGTCCAGCAAACGCACGCCCATTTCCGCTTCCAGCTCTTTAATACTGTGGCTGACCGCCGACTGGCTGAGCCCAATCGCCTGCCCTGCCTGGCTAAAACTGCCCTGCTGCGCCACAGCCACAAAGGTGCGTAACTGACGTAAGGTGTAATTCATCGATATCGCTCATAGATTGATGCAATAAATCAATTTTATTTCTAAACCCAGCTGGCGCACAATCAGCACCATCTTTTTTATTTTAACCGGATTGTAACAATGGGCTTTTTACGACTCGACCCGATGATGGTCAAACTCATCATCACTGTGCTGTTGGCCAGCTTCATCCCGGCCAAAGGCGGATTTGTCGATTTCTTTGAATACCTGACCACCGCCGCCATCGCCCTGCTGTTCTTTATGCACGGTGCCAAGCTGTCACGCGAGAAAATCATTGCCGGCAGCAGCCACTGGCGTTTGCATCTGTGGATCATGTGCAGCACTTTCGTGGTGTTCCCGATTCTTGGCTTGCTGCTGGTGTGGTGGCATCCGGTGAACGTCGGGCCAGAGATTTATACCGGCTTCATTTATCTGTGTATTCTGCCTGCCACCGTGCAGTCTGCGATTGCCTTCACCTCCATGGCGGGGGGGAACGTGGCGGCTGCGGTCTGTGCCGCTTCGGCATCCAGCCTGCTGGGCGTATTCATCTCGCCGCTGCTAGTGAATCTGGTGATGAACGTCCATAGCGATGCGCCGAGCAACGGTCTGGAGCAGATTGGCAAAATCATGCTGCAACTGCTGGTGCCGTTTGTGATTGGTCATATGTCTCGTCGCTGGATTGGCGGCTGGGTGGAGAAGCATCGTAGCCTGATTGGTAAAACTGACCAGACCTCGATTCTGTTAGTGGTTTACTCCGCGTTCAGCGAAGCAGTGGTCAACGGTATCTGGCATCGCGTCGGTGTGGATACGCTGCTGTGGATTCTGGCAGGCAGCGTGCTGATTCTGTTTGTCGCGCTGGCGATTAACCTGGGTGCCTCGCGTCTGTTTGGTTTCAGCCGCGCCGATGAAATCGTGGTGCTGTTCTGTGGTTCGAAAAAGAGTCTCGCTAATGGCGTGCCGATGGCCAATATCCTGTTCCCGGCCAGCTCAGTGGGGATTATCGTGCTGCCACTGATGATCTTCCATCAGGTGCAGTTGATGGTGTGCTCCTTCATCGCCCAGCGCTATAAGGCGGGCAATGAGAAGCGGCTGGCACAGCAGCAAGTCGAAGCACAAAAATCCTAAGCAAACGGCCCGCAATTGCGGGCCGTTTTGTTATTCACTGCGCTTTAGCGGTTTAACTAACCCCTGCAATCCTTCTATTTTAATCGCCAGGGTCAGCTGCATCAGCTCGCCCAGCTTACCTGCCGGAAATTCGTTTTTACGCGCAAACCACAGCAGATACTCTTCTGGCACATCAATCAGCATACGGCCTTTATACTTGCCGAACGGCATAGCGGTATTGGCAATTTCAACCAGCTGATGTTTGTCCACGTTAAGCTCCCAGTAACCGAATCATTTCCGCTTCATCAATCACCGGAATACCGAGTTCCTGCGCTTTCGCCAGTTTGGAACCGGCCGCTTCGCCAGCAATCAATAAGTCTGTTTTCTTCGACACGCTGCCGCTCACTTTCGCGCCCAGCGCCATCAGTCGCTCTTTGGCATCATCACGGTTCATCTGCGACAGCGAACCGGTCAGCACCACGGTCTTGCCAGCAAATGGACTGTCGATCTCTTCAACATTCACCACTTCCAGCTGCGGCCAATGCACGCCCACCTCTTGGGTGAGTTCGCGGATGACTTCGCGATTGCTCTCTTCTTCCATGAAATTACGCACGTGTGCCGCCACCACTTTACCCACGTCCTGCACCGCAATCAGCGCATCCAGATCGGCGTTCATCACCTTCTCAAGATCGCCAAAATGATTGGCCAGATTGGCCGCAGTGGCTTCACCGACTTCACGAATCCCCAGCGCATACAGGAAGCGAGGCAGCGTGGTGAGTTTCGCTTTTTCGAGCGCATCCACCACATTTTGTGCAGATTTCGGCCCCATGCGATCCAGTCCCGTCAGCTTGCCCGCCGTCAGACGGAACAGATCGGCAGGTGTTTGTACGTACTCTTTTTCGACCAGCTGATCGATGATTTTGTCGCCCATGCCGTCAACATCCATCGCACGACGAGAAACAAAATGTTTGAGCGCCTCTTTACGCTGGGCACCACAAATCAGCCCACCGGTACAACGGGTAACGGCTTCGCCTTCCACGCGCTCGACATCCGAGCCACACACCGGGCAATGGCTGGGGAAGACGATTTCACGGGTATTATCCGGACGTTCGGATTCCACCACGTTAACCACCTGCGGAATCACATCTCCGGCGCGGCGAATCACCACTTTGTCGCCAATGCGAAGGCCAAGACGCGCAATTTCATCCGCATTGTGCAAGGTGGCATTACTCACCACCACGCCAGCCACCTGCACCGGCTCCAGACGAGCGACTGGCGTAATCGCGCCAGTACGCCCCACCTGAAACTCAACATCGCGCACGAAGGTCATCTGCTCCTGCGCCGGGAATTTAAAAGCAACGGCCCAGCGCGGGGCGCGGGCGACAAAGCCTAATTGTTCCTGCAGTGCCTGCGAATCGACCTTGATGACCACGCCATCAATATCGAATCCGAGTGTCGGGCGATCCTGCTCAACCTGACGATAAAACTCCAGCACCTCTTCCGCGGTATGCGCCAGACGAATACGGTCGCTGACCGGTAAACCCCAGGCTTTAAATTGCTGCAGGCGCTGCCAGTGGCTGGCGGGCATGTCACCGCCTTCCAGCAGGCCGAAACCGTAACAGAAGAAAGTCAGAGAACGTTTAGCGGTAATGCGCGGATCGAGCTGACGTAGCGATCCCGCCGCAGCGTTGCGCGGGTTGGCAAACACTTTCGCGCCGGTGCGACGTGCATCCTCATTGAGTTTCTCGAAGCCCGCTTCGGTCATAAAGACTTCACCACGTACTTCGACACGTGCAGGAATATTGTCGCCGTGCAGGCGCAGTGGAATAGCATGGATGGTGCGCACGTTGGCGGTGATTTTCTCACCCGTGGTGCCATCACCGCGTGTCGCCGCACGCACCAGCAGTCCATCTTCATACAACAGACTGACCGCCAGGCCATCCAGCTTAAGCTCGCAACAGTAGGTCAGATCGTCGCTGCTTTTCAGGCGATCCTGGACGCGCTTATTGAAGGCAAGGAAACCGGCTTCATCGAAAGTGTTGTCGAGTGACAGCATCGGCACCTCGTGGCGCACCTGTTCGAAGGCGGCCAGCGGTGCTGCTCCCACGCGCTGAGTCGGCGAATCCGGGGTAATGAGATCGGGATGTGCCGCTTCCAGTTCACGCAATTGCTGCATCAGTCGGTCATATTCTGCATCCGGAATTTCCGGCGTATCCATCACGTGATAGAGGTACTCATGGTGACGTAACGAGGTGCGCAGCGCGGTGATCTGCTCCTGAACCGATTTCATAGTGTTTTATCCGATAAAAAACCCCCGACATGCGGGGGTTGTTTCGTTAATATTTGATTTTGCTCGCGGCTATCAGCCGATAACTTCGCGAATACGCGCTTTATAAGTTTCCAGCTTCTGTGGCGTCATCATGCGACGCTCATCATCCAGCACAACCCCGCCGACATCGTCCGCAATACGTTGGGCAGATTGCAGCATGAGCTTAAAGTTTTGGTTCGCATCGCCATACGACGGCACCATCATAAAGATGGAGATACCTGGCGTGCTGAAATCGCCCATAGTGTCGGGATTAAAGGACCCCGGTTTCACCATATTTGCCAGGCTGAACAGCACAGGGCCACTGCCCGCTGGGCTCAGGTGACGATGGAAAATATTCATCTCACCAAACTGGAAGCCCGCTTGCAAAATACCCTGCAACAGAGCTTCACCGTTCAGTTCACCGCCGGCGTGGGCGGCAACATGCAGCACCAGTACCGCTTCATTTTTTCTCTGGGTAGAAGCGGCAGGCTTCTGAGGTTCTTCATGAGCAACCGGCGCTTCTTCTTCGTATTCTGGCTCTTCAGCAGCCTGGAATTCAGGCGCAGGCTGAGTCGATGAAAGTGGCTCATTATCCAATAACGGATCGGCCTGAACGGGCAGAGGCTGAGGTTTGGGCTGTGGCGCTGGCGCAGGTCTTGCTACCGGCTGCTGAGGCGCAGGTGCAGGCTGGCGCACTTCCGGCTCATCATCCAGCAGCGGATCACCCATCAATGGGGTTTCATGACGCGGGAATGGCTGACGCGCAGGTTCAGGCGCACGTGGCGCGCTGACAGGCTTAGTCACAGGTGCGTCGAATTCGGGTTCGACATGCGCGTCACGATTGCGACGGACACGCACTTCGCCGACACCATCATCATCTTCTTCGCTCAGCAGATCTTCATCCGCTTCTTCGCGCTGTTTCAGACGTTTGTGCGGGCGATCGCGAAACACGGAAGAGCGCTCTTTACGGCTGGTCCACAGTCCGTGAAGTAGCAACGCTATTATGGCGATCGCGCCAACAACGATTAATATCAGACGCAAATCCTGCATCATTGTATTCTCTGTTGTTCCAATACCTTGCCACCACGGCAAACTTTATCCTCTAACTGTATTTGCCCAGCTAAACAAGTGCAAGTCTGTGCAGTATTTTCTGACAAATAAGATAGCTGCCCCACGCTTTTTTGCTGATTTTTCGCGCAAAGTGCGCCTGCCACCGACAAAAAGCCAGGTTATGATGTTCGCGCCGCCACATAAAGGAGAAAGGCTCGCTATGCCCGTTGAGAAATCGCCCTCATCATTAAATGGTATTCATTACTTTGCCGAAGGCTGGAGACTGGTACGTCTGCCTGGCATTCGTCGTTACGTCATTATTCCTCTGCTGGTGAACATTTTGCTGCTAGGAGGCGCCTTTATCTGGCTGTTTCAACGGCTCGGAGAGTGGATTCCGGCCTTGATGTCGCACATCCCTGATTGGCTACAGTGGCTCAGTTATTTGCTGTGGCCGCTTTCCGTCATATCGATTGTGCTGGTATTCAGCTACTTCTTCTCCACCATCGCGAACTGGATTGCCGCCCCCTTTTGTGGATTGCTGGCTGAGCAACTGGAAGGTCGTCTCACCGGTCACCCGCTGCCGGATAGCGGTTGGATGGCGATGGTTAATGATATCCCGCGCATCATGAAGCGCGAATTACAGAAGCTTAGCTACTATTTACCGCGTGCACTGGGACTGCTGCTGCTTTACTTTATCCCCGGTTTTGGACAAACGGTGGCACCGGTATTATGGTTTCTGTTTAGCGCGTGGATGCTGTCGGTGCAGTACTGCGACTATCCGTTTGATAACCACAAAGTGAGTTTTCAGCAGATGCGTAGTGCGTTACGTCAGCATAAAACGGCGAACATGCAATTTGGCGCGCTGGTCAGTTTGTTCACCATGATTCCGATTCTGAACCTGGCTATCATGCCGGTGGCCGTATGTGGCGCGACTGCGATGTGGGTTGATCGCTACCGCCTACAGCATGCACGTCACTAAAGCGTCAAAAAGCCTTATGCATTTTTGCGTAAGGCTTATGGTTGTGGGCTATATAGATATGCGATTTCTTTCCTTCCGCACACCGGAAGAACAGGTATGCTCTGAGGGTTCCCAATATTTCATACAGTTAAGGACGAGCTATGAGTAAGATCTATGAAGACAACTCTCTGACAATTGGTCATACGCCGCTGGTTCGACTGAACCGCATCGGTAATGGACGCATCCTGGCGAAGGTCGAATCGCGTAACCCGAGCTTCAGCGTCAAATGCCGTATCGGTGCCAATATGATTTGGGACGCAGAAAAACGCGGAATCTTAAAGCCGGGCGTTGAACTGGTTGAGCCAACCAGCGGTAACACCGGTATTGCACTGGCTTACGTGGCCGCCGCTCGCGGTTACAAACTCACGCTGACCATGCCAGAGACCATGTCTGTTGAACGTCGCAAGCTGCTGAAAGCACTGGGCGCGAATCTGGTGCTGACCGAAGGCGCAAAAGGTATGAAAGGTGCCATTGCTAAAGCCGAGGAAATCGTTGCCAGCGATCCGGATAAATTTGTGCTTCTGCAGCAGTTCAGCAATCCGGCTAACCCGGAGATCCATGAGAAAACCACCGGCCCGGAAATCTGGGAAGACACCGACGGTGAAGTGGATGTGTTCATTGCTGGCGTGGGCACCGGCGGCACGCTGACAGGCGTGAGCCGTTACATCAAGAACACCAAAGGCAAAAAAGACTTAATCACCGTCGCGGTAGAGCCGACTGACTCTCCGGTTATCGCTCAGGCTATCGCTGGCGAAGAGATCAAACCGGGTCCGCATAAGATTCAAGGCATCGGCGCAGGTTTCATCCCCGGCAACCTTGACCTGAAATTGGTTGATCGGGTCGTTGCGATTACCAACGAAGAAGCCATCAGCACCGCGCGTCAGCTGATGGAAGAAGAAGGCATTCTGGCCGGTATCTCTTCAGGTGCGGCAGTGGCTGCAGCACTGAAGCTGCAGGAAGACGAAGCATTCGCCAATAAGAATATCGTGGTGATCCTGCCCTCCTCTGGCGAGCGCTATTTAAGCACCGCCCTGTTTGCCGATCTGTTCACTGAAAAAGAGCTGCAGCAGTAACCGCCATAGTCTGAAAACGATGAAAAAAGCACCCGAATGGGTGCTTTTTTGTGGCGCAGATCTCACTTTTATCACCAGACAGATTGATTTCAATGACACGGCTCTGGTATTTAAGCTCCCAATTATTTCGGTGCCTGAAATTAATCTGGCTTTGAAGTGGATCAAGCTGAATGGAATTACTGATTTGGCGAAACGGCGAATCACGGCATACTTAGCAAGGTGACCTTTTCGCACAGTTTTTGATCTGCTGCTGAAAGACGCACATTACTAAGCGCATTTTTTGGTCAGCTTAATGCCACACCAGCGCACCTATACAGGCTAAAGTGACGGCTCCAGGCTAGACTTTAGATCCATAACACCAAACCTGATAAAGTTGGGGAAATAGAATGTTCCAGCAAGAAGTTACCATTACCGCACCTAACGGCCTTCATACCCGTCCTGCAGCTCAGTTCGTGAAAGAAGCTAAGGCTTTCCAGTCAGACATCACTGTGACCTCTAATGGCAAATCTGCCAGCGCGAAAAGCCTGTTCAAACTGCAGACTCTGGGTCTGACTCAGGGTACGGTTGTTACGCTGTCTGCTGAAGGTGAAGATGAGCAGCAAGCGGTTGAGCACCTGGTGAAACTGATGGCTGAGCTGGAGTAATTCCGCTCAGGCAAGCAACTAAACCGACTCCTTTGCCCCATTGAGTGCAAATATCTTGATCGCGGACAACCTGTCCGCGTTCTTGCTTCCTTAGAGTACTGTTCCGCGACAGTGGCAACGCATTGGGTCAATGAGCCATCGTGATTAAAAGGTAGGGTTATGATTTCAGGCATTTTAGCATCACCGGGTATCGCTTTCGGCAAAGCACTTCTGCTGAAGGAAGATGAGATCGTCATCAGCCGTAAAAAAATTACTGACGATCAGGTTGAGCAAGAAGTTCAACGCTTCCTTGATGGACGTGGCAAAGCGGCAGTACAGCTCGAAGCCATCCGTGTCAAAGCCGGTGAAACCCTCGGTGAAGAGAAAGCGGCGATCTTTGAAGGTCACATCATGCTGCTCGAAGACGAAGAGCTTGAGCAGGAAATCATCGACCTGATTAAGAAAGATCACGCAACGGCTGACGCTGCGGCGTACTCTGTCATTGATGGCCAGGCCAAGGCGTTGGAAGAACTCGACGACGAATACCTGAAAGAGCGTGCGGCTGACGTGCGTGACATCGGTAAGCGTCTGCTGCAAAACATCCTCGGTCTGCATATTGTCGACCTGGGTGCTATCGCAGAAGAATCTATTCTGGTGGCGAAAGATTTAACGCCGTCAGAAACCGCACAGCTGAACCTGAAGAAGGTGCTGGGCTTTATCACCGATATCGGTGGCCGTACTTCGCATACGTCCATCATGGCGCGTTCTCTGGAGATCCCAGCGATTGTCGGTACCGGTAACGTCACCACGCAAATCAAAAACGGTGATTTCCTGATCCTCGATGGCGTGAATAACAAGATTTACGTTAATCCTACCGATGCTGAACAAGAAGAGCTGAAAGCCATCCAGACTCAGTACCTGTCTGAAAAACACGAACTGGCGAAGCTGAAAGATCTGCCCGCTATCACGCTGGACGGCCATCAGGTGGAAGTGTGCGCTAACATCGGTACCGTGCGCGATGTCGCTGGTGCAGAGCGCAACGGTGCGGAAGGCGTGGGCCTGTATCGTACCGAGTTCCTGTTTATGGACCGCGATTCACTGCCAACTGAAGAAGAGCAATTCCAGGCGTACAAAGCGGTGGCGGAAGCCATGGGCTCTCAGGCCGTTATCGTGCGTACCATGGACATCGGCGGCGATAAAGATCTGCCGTACATGAACCTGCCGAAAGAGGACAACCCGTTCCTCGGCTGGCGTGCGATTCGTATCGCCATGGATCGTAAAGAGATTCTGCATGCACAGCTGCGCGCTATCCTGCGTGCCTCATCCTTCGGCAAACTGCGCATTATGTTCCCGATGATCATTTCGGTGGAAGAAGTGCGTGCGCTGAAGGCCGAGCTGGAACTGCTGAAAACCCAGCTGCGCGAAGAAGGCAAAGCCTTTGATGAGACCATTGAAGTGGGCATTATGGTGGAAACACCGGCTTCAGCGGTGATTGCGCGTCATCTGGCGAAAGAAGTCGACTTCTTTAGTATTGGGACAAATGACCTGACGCAGTATACTCTGGCGGTCGATCGTGGTAATGATTTGATTTCACACCTCTATAACCCAATGACGCCATCGGTACTCGGCCTCATTAAGCAAGTGATCGACGCATCACATGCCGAAGGGAAATGGACCGGCATGTGTGGTGAGCTGGCTGGTGATGAACGTGCTACACTACTGTTACTGGGAATGGGGCTGGACGAATTCAGCATGAGTGCCATTTCAATCCCGAGCATCAAGAAGATTATTCGTAATACTAATTTCGAAGATGCGAAGGCATTGGCGGAGCAGGCTCTGGCTCAACCCACAGCGGAAGATTTGATGAACCTGGTGAACAAGTTCATTAAAGAAAAAACGCTCTGCTGATCCACGAGACGCTGGCCCCAAATTACTGCTTAGGAGAAGATCATGGGTTTGTTTTCTAAACTTTTTGGCGAAAAATCAGAGAGCGCGTCAGGGACTATTGATATCGTTGCGCCTCTGTCAGGCGAAATCGTGAATATCGAAGACGTACCTGATGTGGTATTTGCTGAGAAAATCGTGGGTGATGGTATCGCCATTAAACCGACCGGCAACAAGATGGTTGCACCGGTTGATGGTACCATTGGCAAGATTTTTGAGACCAACCACGCCTTTTCAATCGAATCTGACAACGGCATCGAGCTGTTCGTCCACTTCGGTATCGATACGGTTGAACTGAAAGGTGAAGGCTTTAAACGCATCGCCGAAGAAGGCCAGAAAGTGAAAAAAGGCGACGTGGTGATCGAGTTTGATCTGCCACTGCTGGAAGAGAAAGCCAAATCCACGCTGACGCCGGTTGTGATTTCGAACATGGACGAAATCAAAGATCTGATCAAACTCTCCGGTCAGGTAACTGTGGGTGAAACCCCGGTTATCCGCATCAAGAAGTAAGCAGCGTCTGGATAGTAAAAACGGCACCCAATGGGTGCCGTTTTTGTTTGTGTGGCTGGCTGGAACTGCAGGGTGCGGTGGCGTTAGGGATGGTGCGGTGGCGTTAGGGATGGTGCGGTGGCGTTAGGGATAGTGCGGTCGGTCAGGACGACCGGGCAGATCGCAAAGACGGCATAAACCATCCCTGGGCCTCGGCCCTCGCCATCCATGGCGAGGGACGCTTTGCTCCTCTGCCCGGTCGTCCTGCCCTACTCCACATAGTGCGTGCTGCTTTTTACTGCGTTAGATGCACGGCTTAGTGCGAATAGGTTCGTAGTATGAGTCGCAATGCATTGCGCGCTTGCCTGTGCTAACCGGACTGCATGGGCGCGCTGCTAGGGATTCACAAGCACAAGGTTAGATTGTGAGCGCTTAAACCTTCAGTCTTGCTTCCAGCGTGGCAGTCGTAACGTTAGCTCTAAGCCACCCTCAGGGCGATTGACCGCCTGTACCTCACCGTGGTGCGCCAGAATCACCTTACGCACGATGGAGAGCCCTAAGCCGTATCCTTTGCCCATCAGTGGCGAATTAACGCGTACGAAGGGATCGAAGATGCTGGAAAGCTTTTCGTCGTCAACGCCCGGGCCCTGATCGCGCACGCGAATCGCCAGCCATTGATTCTCCGCCTGTAGCCTCACGCTGATATGCTGGCCTTTGTGCGAGAAGCGCAACGCATTACGCAGGACGTTCTCTACACCACGGCGAATCAACTCGGCATTGCCGTGCACGGTGTAGTCGGCGTTCTCATCGACCTGAAAGTCGACTTTTACGCCCGGAATCTGTGCCTCATAGCGCACGTCCGTGACCACCGCGTGCAGCAGGCCAGTGAGATCGAAATACTGCTCACCCGGCATACTTTCATGTTCCGCACGCGATAGCGTCAGCAATTCGCCAATCATCTTGTCGAGACGACGCGCTTCTTCATCGATGCGGTTCAGAGAGGATTCCACTGATTCCGGCGTTTGCCGCGCCAGACCGGTTGCCAGTTGCAGGCGCGCCAGCGGTGAACGCAGTTCGTGGGAGATGTCGTGCAGTAATTCCTCACGCGCCTTCACCAGCGTATCCAGGCGCTCCACCATGGCATCAAAGTCTTGCGCCACGCTGGAGAGTTCATCATGACGACGACGCATGACCGGATAGAGTCGCACCGACAAATCGCCGCTGGATACGCGGGCAAAGCCTTCACGCAGCTGGCGCATTGGGCGCGTCAGGTTCCAGGCCAGTAATAAGCTGAACAGTAATCCTAGCGCCCCGGCAAAGGTGAACATCGGCTCTGGGATGTTGAGGATACGTCGCGGGCCACCGCCACCCATCGAACTATCCTCGCGCAATCCTTTAACGTCGTAACGCAGCTCGTACTCTTTGCCATCCTGCCCTTTCACCCAACGGACGATGATATCCGGGAACGGACCATGGAAGGGTTCACTGAAGGTTTCCGGCGGCGCATTGCCGGGCGTAGCGGCAGGTTTTTCATGCTGAATGACCGAGAAGAACTGGCGGTCGTTGGGTTCCCAATCGGCCATCATGTCATCCAGTGAACTCGGTCCGCCGCGCTCCAATACAGAAACCGCGGACGCCATCTGTAAATTCACAATACGACGGATAGCCACAATTTCGGGTGGCTCGTGACGATTACCGGAAAGCGTAAAACCAAGCCACAGCAGCTGGCTGATGATGACAAAGACAATCCAGAAGCCCAGCAAGATCTTCCAGAACATGCGGCCGCGGTAGCTGTGTTTCATCGAATGCGATAACCAATACTGCGCACAGTTTCAATGTTGATGCTGTCGGCGGTGAGCGCGGCCAGCTTCTGGCGGATATTGCTGATGTGCACATCCACGCTGCGATCGTAAGCTTCACGCGGACGACCGAGCCCTTTTTCTGACAATTCGTCCTTCGAAACCACGCGATCGGGCGCACGCAGCAGCAGATCCAGCAGGTTGAACTCCGAGGCGGTCAGATCAAAGGCTTTGCCCTGCCATTCGGTGATGCGCGTGGCCGGATTCAGGCTCAGCTCACCCCAGCGCAGCAGTTCTTTTTTGTCCTGAACCGGTGCCTGATCTTCGAAACGACGCAGTACGGCACGCAGACGCGCCACCAGCTCACGCGGGTAGCATGGCTTTGGTACATAATCATCCGCACCCATTTCCAGGCCGATAACGCGATCGATATTGTCGCCTTTCGCCGTCAACATGATCACCGGCAAACGGCTGTTCTGGCGCACCTGACGCAGCACATCAATACCGCTCATATCCGGCAGCATAATGTCGAGAATCATCGCGGTATAGTTGCCCGACAGCGCCCCTTCAATCCCGGCGGTTCCGGTTAAAACCAGTTGCGTTTCAAAGCCTTCCGCAATCAGGTACTGGCTCAGCATGGTGCCAAGTTCTACATCGTCATCAACAAGCAGAATTTTCATCTTTATCTCTCGTACAAAATTGCCGCTATTTTGGCCTGAGTTGGCAATGAGCGCAGCCGATTTTACTCGATCCTTACAGTGCCAACACCAGAGGATTATCAGGGAGACTATAGACAAAAATGGCCCGGTCGCACCACAACAGCACGCGCAGGCCAGATAAAATGCGGGGAAGAGAAGATCAGTGGAACACGCCGGTGGAGAGATAGCGGTCACCGCGATCGCAAACTATCGCCACCACGACGCTGCCGGGATGGGCATTAGCGATGCGCAGCGCACCGGCCACCGCGCCACCAGAACTCACGCCGCAGAAAATCCCTTCACGTTGCGCTAGCGCACGCATGGTTTTTTCGGCTTCCAGCTGCGCCATATCGATGACCTCATCCACTAACTCAGGACGGAAAATCCCCGGCAGATAAGCTTCAGGCCAGCGACGAATGCCCGGAATGCTGCTGCCCTCCTGCGGCTGTAAACCAATGACTTTCACGGCGGGTGCAAACTCTTTCAGATAGCGTCCAACGCCGGTGATGGTGCCCGTGGTGCCCATACTGGAGACAAAATGGGTCATGCGGCCCTGCGTCTGCTGCCAGATTTCCGGGCCGGTGGTGAGATAGTGGCCGAGGGGATTGTCGGGATTATTGAACTGATCCAACACCCGGCCCTCACCGCGATCGGCCATCTCTTGCGCTAAATCGCGTGCGCCTTCCATGCCCTGTTCGCGCGTCACCAAAATCAATTCCGCGCCGTAGGCACGCATCGCGTCCTGCCGCTCCTGGCTCATGTTATCCGGCATCAGCAGGCGTAACCTATAGCCTTTCATCGCCGCGATCATCGCCAGTGCGATACCGGTATTCCCACTGGTGGCTTCAATCAGCGTATCGCCGGGTTGAATGTCACCGCGCTGTTCCGCCTGATGAATCATCGACCAGGCAGCACGATCTTTTACCGAACCGGCCGGATTATTGCCTTCCAGCTTTAACCAGATTTCACTGCCGTTATCGGGCGTCAGGCGTTGCAGCCTGATCAACGGTGTATTACCGATGGTATTTTCCAGTGTGGTCACGGTTTGATTCCAGACAGAAGAGAGGCAAATAAATCGGGCGGGAAAATCCCGCCCGAAGGAGTGTCAAAAATATCAGGCGCTTTCGGCAAAGGCAACCGGACGCAGCGGCGTCATGCCGTTGTACAGTCGTGCCTGCTGCAGGCCAACAAACAGGCGTTCGCCGCGAATCGGAGCGGTGTGATCGCCGTCATAGACCACGGAGAAGACCTCACCCTGCCAGCCGCTTGGCTGCACCACTAATTGCCAGAAGTGACCACGTGGACTGATCTCCAGCACTTGCACCGGCAACGGGGTTTCGAGGCTGCTCTGACGTGAGATATCGACTTCCCACGGACGCAGGAACAGCTCAACTTCGCCCTGATGCGCGGGCGTATAGCCCAGCGGCCAGCGATGCGCCCCCACATGGAACTGTGAACCGTGTACCTCACCGTCGAAGCGATTCACTTCGCCGAGGAACTCCAGCACAAAGCGGGTGGCCGGTTCCTGCCACACTTCATCCGGCGTGCCGACCTGTTCGATATTGCCCTGGCTCATCACCACCACGCTATCAGCGACTTCCATCGCCTCTTCCTGGTCATGGGTGACGAACACGCTGGTAAATTTCAACTCTTCATGCAACTGACGCAGCCAGCGACGCAGCTCTTTACGCACCTGCGCATCCAGCGCGCCGAAAGGTTCATCCAGCAGCAAGATCTGCGGTTCCACTGCCAGCGCACGCGCCAATGCCACGCGCTGCTTCTGTCCACCCGAAAGCTGCGCCGGGAAACGATTAGCGAGATGCGCCAGCTGCACCATTTCCAGCAGGCGTGTTACACGCTGTTTGATTTCAGCGGCAGATGGGCGCTCACGGCGTGGCAACACGGTTAAACCAAAGGCGATGTTATCGAACACGGTCATATGGCGGAACAGCGCATAGTGCTGGAACACGAAGCCGACCTGACGATCGCGCGCGTGAATGCGGCTGACATCTTTACCGTGGAAATGAATCTGCCCGCTGTTCTGATGCTCCAGACCCGCGATGATGCGCAGCAGCGTGGTTTTGCCCGAGCCCGACGGCCCCAGCAGCGCCACCATTTTGCCGGTAGGAATATCCAGAGAGATATCGTTTAGCACCGGCGTACGGCCGAACGCTTTGTTAATGTGTTTAATCTCAATGCTCATGATTTTCCTCCTGTTGGCGCTTCTGCTGATGCTCTAATCGCCACTGCACCACGCTTTTCAGAAACAGCGTCAAAATGGCCATCAGGGTTAACAACGCAGCCGCGGTAAAGGCGCCAACCGTGTTGTAATCCTGATGCAGTAATTCAACCTGAAGCGGTAAGGTATAGGTCTCACCGCGAATCGATCCCGAGACCACCGAGACCGCACCAAACTCGCCAATGGCACGGGCATTGGTAAGCACCACGCCGTACATCAGCGCCCAGCGAATGTTTGGTAACGTCACGCGGCGGAACATCTGCCAGCCCGATGCGCCTAACAGCACCGCGGCTTCATCTTCATTGCTGCCCTGGCTCAACATCACCGGCACCAGTTCGCGCACCACAAACGGACAGGTCACGAAGACAGTGGCCAGCACCATGCCCGGCCAGGCAAACATAATCTGGATGTTGTGCGCATCCAGCCAACCACCCGCCGGGCCGTTGATGCCCCAGAACAGCAGATACATCAGCCCCGCCACCACCGGTGACACGGCAAAAGGAATATCAAACAGCGTCAGCAGCAGTTGGCGGCCAGGGAAAGTAAAGCGCGTTACCAGCCATGCCAGCAGCGTACCGAACACCAGATTGACCGGCACGGTAATCAGCGCCACCAGAATCGTCAGCCAGATGGCGTGCAGCATGTCACCATCTTTTAAATTAGAGAGCGAGGCGACGATCCCCTGGCTCAGTGCCTCCCAGAAGATCGAGATCATCGGGACCACCAGCAACAGGAAAGAGACCAGTGCACCCACGCCAATCAGCAGCCATTTACCCCAGTTCACCGGCTGACGCTCAGCGTGATTAATCTGCGAAATCTCCGCCATTAGTGGCCTCCTAAGCGACGGCCAAAGCGGCTCTGCAAGGTGTTAATGGCGAACAGCAACAGCAGCGAAGCGGCCATGATGACCGAGGCGATAGCACTGGCCGCCGGATAATCAAACTCTTGCAGGCGGACAAAAATCATCAGCGAGGTGACTTCGGTTTTCCACGCGATGTTACCCGCAATAAAGATAACTGCACCAAACTCACCCAGGCTGCGCGTGAAGGATAACGCCGTGCCGGCTAACAGCGCGGGCGCCACTTCCGGCAGCACCACACGGCGGAAACTCTGCCACGGAGTCGCTCCGAGGGTTTCCGCTGCTTCTTCATATTCCGGGCCTAACTCTTCCAGCACTGGTTGCACGGTGCGCACCACAAACGGGATGCTGGTGAAGGCCATCGCCACCGCAATGCCCAGCCAGGTGTAAGAGACTTTAATATCGAAATGAGCCAGCCATTGCCCATACCAACCACTCACCGAGAACAACCCCGCCAGCGTCAGACCGGCAACGGCGGTAGGCAATGCAAACGGCAGATCCATTAAGCCATCCAGCAACGCGCGGCCGGGGAAGCGGTAACGGGTCAGAATCCATGCCATTAACATGCCAAAGAACGCATTGAAGATGGACGCCACGCCCGCTGACAACAGCGTGACTTTATACGCCGCAATCAGCTGCGGATTGGTGACCACATCCCAATATTGTGCCAGTGTCATGTTGGACAGTTGCATCAGCAGTGCGCTGATCGGCAACAGCAGGATCAGGCAGGTAAACAGCAGGCTGGTGCCGAGGCTGAGACCGAACCCTGGCAGCACGCGCTTTTGCGCTAAAGCAAACATCAACCGCGCCCCGCTGCCAGTAATTTATCCAGCTCACCGCCGCTGGCAAAATGGGTTTTCATCACGTTATCCCAGCCACCAAAGGCATCCTGCACATTAAACAGCGCGGTCTGCGGGAAGCGGTCTTTCTGTTCCGCCATCAGCTGTGGATTGTTCACGCGATAATAGAAACCGGTAATGATTTTCTGCGCCTCAGGGGAATAGAGGAAATTCAGATAGGCTTTGGCCGCGACAGCGGTGCCGTTGTGCTCAACGTTTTTGTCGACCCACGCCACCGGAAACTCCGCCAGAATATTGGTCTTAGGCACGATGACTTCGTAGTCATCTTTGCCGTACTGATTGCGGATGTTGTTCACTTCCGATTCGAAGCTGATCAGCACATCCCCTAAACCGCGTTCGGCGAAGGTGGTCGTCGCGCCACGGCCGCCGGTATCAAACACCTCGACGTTTTTCAGGAATTTCGTCATAAAGGCTTCGGTTTTGGCTTTGTCTTTACCATCCGCCTGGTCGGCTGCGCCCCAGGCGGCCAGATAGGTATAACGGCCATTACCGGAGGTTTTTGGATTCGGGAATACCAGCTTCACGTTGTCTCGTGCCAGATCCGACCAATCATGGATCTGCTTAGGGTTCCCTTTGCGTACCAGAAACGCCATGGTGGAGTAAAACGGTGAGCTGTTGTTCGGCAGACGAGTTTGCCAGTCGGCTGGAATCAGGTTGCCTTTATCATGCAGCACCTGCACATCCGTCACCTGGTTGTAAGTCACCACGTCCGCGCGCAGGCCCTGCAAGATAGCCAGCGCTTGTTTTGATGACCCGGCATGCGATTGTTTAATCGTCAGCTTGTCAGTGGGGTGCGCAGCATTCCACTGTTGTTCAAATGGCGCATTCAGGGCAACAAACAGCTCGCGCGAGACATCATAAGAGCTGTTCAACAACTCTGTTGCCTGCGCTGCACCGGCTAACGCCAGTGACAAGGCGATTCCGCTCATCCATTTTTTCGCAATCGGAAGTGTCATGCTGCACCCTGCTCGTCGGCGAAATCGCCAATGCCATTAGATGCTGTCAGTGTATTTATAACTCAGGGCAAACCAGTAACGGTTTTATATATCGTTTGGGGATTTCAAAGTCTAAAAAGGCATAAGACGGCGGGAGAGATTATGCAACAGACGGGATTCGTGGTGAGCGGCACGCAAGGCCGCTCACTGGCGTATTACAGCGCTTGCAGGGCATCCAGCGCAGGCGCAAAGAAGTAGCTGCCCGTTACCGGCTTAGTGAAGCGCAGCATCGCATCCATTTTGCCGTCACGCTCGCCGAACATGCTCAGCAGTTGCTGCTCGATGTTATACAAGCGGTTGCAGTACGAGATGAAATACAGGCCATGAGTGCCGCTGGCCGAACCATACGGCAGGCTCTGGCGCAGAATCTTCAGCCCTTTGCCCTCTTCTTTCAAATCAACGCGGCTGAGATGCGAGGTGGTGGGACGTTGATCGCCCGGCAACTCTTCATTATCCACTTTGGTGCGGCCAATAATCGCTTCCTGCTTTTCCACTGCCATACGATTCCACAGTTTGAGATTGTGCTCCCAGCGCTGAGTGAATACATAGCTGCCACCGGCATCCGGGCCTTCAGCGATAATTGCCACCTGCTGACGCGCCTCGCCTTGCGGGTTTTCCGTGCCATCAACAAAGCCGGAAAGATCGCGCTCTTCCACCCAGCGGAAGCCGTGGGTCTCTTCTTCAATATTCACGGCGTCAGCAAAGGCCGCTAATGCCGCCTGTGCCAGCGAGAAATTCACGTCATGACGCAGAGATTGGATATGGATCAGCAGGTCGCGTTGCGTGGCGGGTGCAATGCCTTTGCCCAATGGCGAAAAGGCTTTCAATTCTGGCGCTGAATCCGCGCCTTGCAGATCGCGCCACAGCGCATCACCAAAGGCGATCACTGCGCCCAATCCGGCATCGGCGAATTTCTGTTGCAGCGCATCGAGTTGTTGCAGGAAGGTTTTGCTCCCCTGGCGGACAGTATCGAGATCGCCCGTAATACGAGCTTCTAGCCAAATGGCGAAACGGCGGTGTTCCAACAGGATCCCGCTCTGGAATTGAGACATTGCACTGCTCTCCGGCATGAAAGTTAGGACGATTTTTCGCCCATATCATACCGGAAAGCCACACAGTGATTGTGCGTTAACGCAATTATTTTTTGCTTAGCGCTGCCAGACGATTTTGCTGATTTTCCAGCTTTTCAAGGTGTCGTCAGCCGGCATCAATCCCTCTGGTCCATGCCCTTCGCCGCTGTAGACATAAGAGATGTGCTGACTGCCCGGTGCGCGACATTCAACATCGCGCGCATCTAATCCGGTAGTGAGTTTGCAGTTGTCGAAGGCTTTGCTGAATTTTGCACTGAACAGATCGCCAATCTTGCTGCCGTCTGCACTCTTTGCATCGGCATCCATTACTTCAACGCGTTCAACGCTGCTCTGGCCGTTGATCACCAGTTTCACTTTGCCATCTTCCAGCGCCTGCCAGAAATCAACCACCTGACCATTCTGCGTGCGCATGCCCTGACGCAGCTGATAATCATTGTTCAACGCTTTACCGATCGCCGTTTCTGACATCGAGGTGGTGCTGCTTAAGCCTGCCACGCCTTGTTCGGTCACGGTTAGCGAGCCGCCAAACCAGTTCATTGGATTGAGTGCCGACCAGTGATAACTCAGCGGATTATACCAATGGCTTTCGCTCGCGCTGGAGGCGGTAGAGGAACCTGAACTGGCGCAACCTGCCAGCATCATGGCGCTAACCAGCAGTGCGGGACGAACAACTTTCATGAATGCTCCTTGATCTCTTGTGCCGATTGGCGTGCCTGTTGGAGTCACAAACCGGCAAAAAGTTTATTCAATGTGATGTTCTGGCAGAAAACAGTCGCGCAGGCGCTGATGGGTTTGCAGCCAGACCAGCGCCAGCAGGTCAAACAGGGTTAACAACAGCGGCAGCGGGGAATCAGGAAAAGCGCCTTGCCAAAGACCGTAGCCCTGCGATAGCAGGCTGATCAACAACGACACACTCAGCACATGTCGCCAGGTCTGCCACAGGCGCGGCCAGCGTTGACGATAGCCGGTCAGCAGCAAGCCCATCGCCGCCGGAATGCCCAGCGCCAGGCCAATCCAAAAGCTCTGACGATCGGGATAGAACAGTGCCAGCAGATCATTGCCTTGCTGACGAGATGCGCCCGCCATCACCAGCAATAACCAGGTTCGCGCCTGCAATAACAGAATCAGCCAGAAAAGAAACGGCAGCCGTAGCTGCCCTTTTGCATCGTATTCATCTGGCAAATATTTCAGCCCCATCATCGGCGGCTTAATATTCGCGGTCTTCGATTAAACGTTTACCCAGCAACACCGAATCCACAGGCTCGTAATCGAGTTTCTCGTAGAAGGCGAGCACCTGGTCATTTTCTTCACGCACCATCAGATTGATTTTCGGACAGCCGCGCGCGATTAACTTCTTCTCCAGGCGATTCATCAGCGCATTAGCAAATCCGCGCCCCTGGTAATCGGGATGCACCGCCAGATAGTAGACCGATCCGCGATGGCCATCGTAACCGCCCATCACCGTGCCGACCACTTCACCGCCGACTTCCGCCACCAGAAAAAGCTCCGGATCGTGGTTCATTTTACGTTCGATATCCAGTTCCGGATCGTTCCACGGACGTAACAGATCGCAACGCTCCCAGAGCGTGATCACTTCTTCAAAATCTTCCTGGCGGAATGAGCGGATTTCCATCGGCGTTACCCTGCTATTAAGCACAATTCGCTGATTATCACGCATTCTTTGCCAGGCGCAACCCTCCCGCCGCGCAACGGTGGAAAAAAACGGCTAAATTGCTGTTAGTAACGTGTAATACAAAGTAATGCGCTGAAATGGTTGTGAAGTCGCCGCAAGGCAGTTGTTACGATATAACACTGGGCAGGATTTTCTGTCAGGGACCCCATTATGAGTAAAATTTCACTGCTGAAGCGGCTGACCAATCGCCGCCAGTTGATTCTCTCTGGCCTGGCGCTGGCGGTGCTGTCACCGCGCGCGGTGATGGCAAAAGAAGAGAGCGCCGATTTGCGCGTCAGCAAAGGTCACACCCCGCCGAAGCCGGCCACTAACGGTAAACGCATCGTGATGATCGATCCCGGTCACGGCGGCATTGATTCGGGCGCGGTGGGCGAAGAAGGTTCAGAAGAGAAACATATCGTACTGGCAATCGCCAACACCGTGCGTACGCTGTTGCAAAATCACCCTAAAGTGGAAGTGCGACTGACGCGAGAAAGCGATCACTTTATCCCGCTGTATCAACGCGTGGAGATCGCGCATCAGCACGGCGCCAATCTTTTTATGTCTATCCACGCCGACGGCTACACCAGCCCGGATGCCAACGGCGCGTCGGTATTCGCCCTGTCGAATCGCGGTGCCAGTAGCGCCATGGCGCGCTACATGTCGCAGCGCGAAAACGATGCCGATAAAGTCGGTGGCGCGGCAGTGCAGGAGAAAGATAACTACCTGAACCAGATTCTGTTCGATCTGGTGCAAACGGACACCATCCGCAATAGTCTGACGCTGGGCAAACACGTACTGGATCAAATTCGCCCAGTACATCATCTGCACAGCCAGCACACCGAGCAGGCGGCGTTTGCGGTGTTGAAGTCGCCCTCAATTCCGTCAGTGCTGGTCGAAACTTCCTTTATTACCAACCCGCGTGAGGAGCAACTTCTGGGTACCACTGCCTTTCGCCAGAAGATTGCCAGCGCGATTGCCGACGGTATCGTCAATTACTTCAACGAGTACGATCGTCGCCAGGCGTAGCTCTGTCCTGTGATAGAATTGCGGCAAATTTCCGGAACGAGTGACTCATGAGCAATCCCGATATTTCCCGCGTCAAAGCGTTTTTATTGACGCTACAGGATGAAATTTGCGCCCAGCTGGCCGCTGCCGATGGCACAGCGACCTTCGCCGAAGATGACTGGCAGCGCCCAGGCGGCGGCGGCGGACGCAGCCGCGTATTACGCAACGGCGCGGTGTTTGAGCAGGCAGGCGTGAATTTTTCACACGTGCACGGCGATCAGATGCCCGCCTCTGCCACCGCACATCGCCCTGAACTGGCCGGCCGCAGTTTTGAAGCGATGGGCGTGTCACTCGTGGTCCACCCGGAAAATCCGTATATCCCCACCAGTCATGCCAACGTGCGTTTCTTTATTGCCGAGAAGCCGGGTGCCGATCCCGTATGGTGGTTCGGCGGCGGTTTCGATCTCACGCCGTATTATGGGTTCGAGGAGGATGCACTGCACTGGCATCAAACCGCGTTTGACCTGTGCCAGCCCTTCGGTGAGGACGTCTACTCGCGCTACAAGAAGTGGTGTGATGACTATTTCCACCTCAAGCATCGCAACGAGCAGCGCGGCATCGGCGGGCTGTTTTACGATGACCTGAATACGCCAGACTTTGATCACTGCTTCGATTTTATGCAGGCAGTGGGCAAGGGTTATCTGGATGCCTATTTACCGATTGTCGCGAAGCGCAAGGCGCTGCCATGGGGCGATCGCGAACGTCAGTTCCAGCTCTATCGTCGTGGACGCTATGTTGAATTCAACCTGGTGTGGGATCGCGGCACGCTGTTCGGCCTGCAAACCGGCGGCCGCACCGAATCGATTTTGATGTCGATGCCGCCACTGGTGCGCTGGGAATATGATTACCAAACCGGAGCCGGCACGCCGGAAGCAGCGCTCTACAGTGATTTCTTGCCGGTGAAGGATTGGCTGGGATTGGGTGAATAGTTCTTTTGCAGGAAAGCACAAATGTTGATGGCCTTAGCCCCTCTGCTGCTGCAAGGGCTATCCGCAGCGCTGAGGCTTTTACGTTGGGCCAGGAGATCCACGCAGGGATGCGTGGATCAGTTCGGGGCCGACCAGGGATGGTCGATCCCCG
>NZ_SZZV01000028.1:0-52139 GCF_009829935.1 Pantoea sp. Seng
GGGTATTTCCAGGTGATGGCTGAACCGGTCTCAGACTGCGTCCAGGACATCTTGCTGTGGTCGCCTTCACACAGCGCACGCTTGGTCACGAAGTTGAGGATACCGCCCTCGCCTTCACCGCCCGGGAACCAGTTCTGTACGGTGGAGTATTTCACTTCGGCATTTTTGTGGATGATCACCTCAACCACTGCGGCGTGCAGCTGGTAGGTGTCACGCACCGGGGCTGAGCAGCCTTCGATATAGCTGACATAGCTGTCTTCATCGGCGATCAGAATGGTACGTTCGAACTGACCGGTTTTTGCCGCGTTGATACGGAAATAAGTCGACAGCTCCATCGGGCAACGCACGCCTTTAGGGATGTAGACAAAAGTCCCGTCTGAGGCCACAGCAGAGTTCAATGCCGCGAAGAAGTTATCGTTGTGGGGAACCACAGTACCGAGATACTTCTGCACCAGCTCTGGATGATCGTGAATCGCTTCGCCGAATGAGCAGAAGATAATGCCTTGCTCAGCCAGTTTGTCACGGTAGGTGGTGGAAACGGATACGGAGTCAAAAATCGCATCAACCGCGACTTCACGTCCTTCACGTACCGGAACACCCAACTGATTGAAAGCGTCTTCCACTTCTTTGGTCAGGTAATCGCTTGACGCGACGCTGCCAGAGGTTTGCTTCGCACCCGGTTCAGACGCGCAGCTATCATCGCAATTGCCGCAAGACGGCGCGGAATAGTAGCTGTAGTCCTGATAATCGAGTGAGGCGTAGTTAGCTTTCAACCAGTGTGGCTCTTCCATCTCTAACCAGGCACGGAAGGCCTTGAGGCGGAATTCCAGCATCCACTCAGGTTCGTTACGTTTGGCCGAAATAGCACGCACCACATCTTCATTGATGCCGTGTGCCAATTCGTCGGTTTGCAACTGGGTAAAGAAGCCTTCTTTATAATTCAGGCTACCTTCCCACGTTTGTACATCGTCAGATGCTTCGCTGTGTCGTGACATTTTACTTACTCGACGCCAAAGCTCTCACCGCACCCGCAGGCGTGCTGAGCTTTAGGGTTGTTGAATTTAAAAATCTGGTTCAGGCCTTCACGGACATAATCCAGTTCGGTACCGTCAACAAACGGCATAGCCTGAAGAGGCACAAATAATTTTGCGCCGAATTGCTCAAACGTCAGGTCGTCATCGGCTGGCTCTTTTGTCAGATCCATAACGTACCCAAAACCGGCACAGCCGGACTGCTTCACACCCAATCTAAGGCCCTTAACTTCAGGATCCGCCTCAACCAGGTTAAGAATCTGTTTCGCTGCCGATTCGGTCAGCGTAAGCCCTTTCCAGACGAAATCGTCGGGTGAAAAGGAAGCTGCATTTACTGATGACATAGTGCTACCTCGTAAGTCTGGGCCTTTTCAGGCTATCCCCCTATGGTAGTGATATCAGATACCACTTCAACCTCTTGTTTTGCAGGGATAATCATCTCGTGCTATTTTTTACTGTTGCTTTATTAAGCATAGTCTCTTCAATCGAGCTTGTGAGCGGCATTCCCGTGCGCGCCACGCCCGCGTAACCCGTTAAAATGACGTAAAATTTAGAAATTCAACTTTACGACATCGTCATGATTGATAGGTTACGCCTTTCTTCAATGTAAAGGGATTGTTATTGCCGATTTTAGTAACAGGCAAAGGAAATCAATAAAATTTCATTGCGGGAATTGCATTCCTGACGCGGTTGAATATGATAATGATTATCATTAACCCATTTAAGGTAGCGACATGACGCTTACCGTCTCAGCCTGGTTACAACACAAAATCGATGAATATAAGTTTTCAGTGCGTGATATCACCGTCGACTTCTACATGGCTCAGGCTAAGCTCAACCGCACCGATTGTACTATTGACCAACTGCGTCGCTTTAACGACACCTGTCTCGACATGGCAGAAATCTGCGAGCTTAACGGCGACGACCAAAGCTATCTGCATGCCATGGGCAAGCTCCATCACCGCTTAGTGCAGGAGATGGGCAATGCCGATCGCGACCGTTTATTCCGTATTCAGGCCTATCAACTGGCGCGCCTGTCGTTGACTCGCTTGTGTCATCAACTGGCGCTCAGCGGCGAGTGGGATAAAGCCACCAGCCTGCAGAGTGATTTCGTCCGTCACGCAGGCTGGATATTCTAATCCAGCTTTGTGACGACTCCTACAATTTGTTTACATCATTTCCAGTAATGCCTGCAGCGGATGGCGCATGCCATTGCCCTCGGCGCGTTTAACCTGGCTGCGACAGGAGAAACCTGTCGCCAGACAACGCTGACGTGGCAGTTTCTGTAGCTGCGGATGCCATGAGAGTTCGTAGATGCCGAGCGAATTTTCGAGGTTCTTGCTCTCATGTCCGTACGTCCCCGCCATACCGCAACACCCGACGTTGACGTTCTCCAGCTTCGCACCGAAACGCGCAAAGATGTCCTGCCACTGATTCGGCGTTGAGGGCAGCGCAGTGACTTCAGTGCAGTGGGCAAACAGATACCAGGCCTCGCCGCTGGCAGTTTGAACCGCACGCGCATCTAAGGCCTGCTGCAACCATTCGTGGACCAGTTGCACCTTGAACTCACCGCGCTGCTCACCCAGCACTTCCTGATATTCATCGCGATAACACAGTACCGTTGCGGGATCGACCCCAACCATCGGCATTCCCAATTGGGCGACACGATTAAGAAACTCGGCGGTTTTGCCGGCTGTGCGTGCAAAGCGCTGCAGGAAGCCTTTCACATGTTGTGCTTTGCCATTGGGTGAGAAGGGTAATAACACCGGGCGGTAGCCCAGCTTCTCAATCAATTTGACGAAATCGGTCACCAGCTGCGCTTCGTAATAGCTGGTGAACGGATCCTGCACCACCAGTACACAGTTTTCACGTTGCGCCATATCCATCGCTTCCAGCTGTTCCAGCGTCAAACTCATCGCCGGATGGCCGCCGAGCTGCTGTTTCAGGCTTGGAGAGGAGAGCAATGGCAGATCGACCATACCAATGTGGGTTTTACTCAGATCGCGCACCCACGGCTGCTTGAGGAAGAAGTTGAACACCTTTGGCGCTTTGGCCATCAAAGGCGCATAACTCTCTACCGTTGCCACCAGATGATCGCTCATCGGACGCAAATAGCGCGTGTGATAAAGCTGCAGGAAGCGCGAGCGGAAGCCCGGTACATCAATCTTAATCGGGCACTGCGTCGAACAGGCTTTGCAGGCTAAACAGCCTGACATCGCCTCTTTCACTTCATGAGAAAAGTCATACTCGCCCTGCTTCGCGTGCCAGGAGTTACGCGTGCGTTGGATCAGTGTGCGCAGGCTGGCACCCTGTTTAGGCAGCGCCTGTTCCAACTGCGAGGGATCAACGCCCTGCTCTGACAGCAAACGCAACCATTCACGCGTTAGCGTCGCGCGGCCTTTCGGCGAATGGATACGGTTGCGGGTAATCTTCATCGACGGGCACATCGGGCTGCGCGCATCAAAGTTGAAGCATAAGCCGTTGCCGTTGCACTCCATGGCACCGCGCCAGTCAGTTCGCACCGTGACCGGAATCTGACGATCGTAAGTGCCGCGTTTCACCGCATCCACCTGCATCATCGGCTCGTTGCTGCCCAGCGGGGTGCAAATCTTGCCGGGGTTCAGGCGATTATCAGGATCGAAGGCGGCTTTAATTGCGCGCAGTTCGTTGAACAGCGTCTCGCCAAAAAATTCCGGGCTGTACTGCGCGCGGAATCCTTTACCGTGTTCACCCCACAGTAATCCGCCGTAGCGTGCGGTCAGCGCCACCACCTCGTCGGAGATTTGCTTCATCAGCATTTCTTGCTGCGGATCGCACATGTCGAGCGCAGGACGGACGTGCAGCACACCGGCGTCCACGTGGCCAAACATGCCATAACTCAGGCCATGGCTATCGAGCAAGGCGCGGAAATCGACGATGTAATCCGCCAGTTGTTCTGGCGGAACTGCCGTGTCTTCCACAAACGGAATCGGCTTGGCGCGCCCTTTGGCGTTACCCAGCAAGCCCACCGCTTTTTTGCGCATATTATAGATGCGCTCGATACCGCCTAAATCATTACACAGTTGATAGCCGATCACACCGCCCTGCTGCTGCGCCATCAGCTCATCCAGTCGACCGCACAGGCTGTTGACCTGCTGTTCAATCAATTCGCCGTTGTCACCGGCAAATTCAACAATATTCAGGCCGAGCATTTCCTTGTCCGGCACATCGGTAATCAGCTCTTTTACCGAATGCCAGACAATATCCTCACGTGCCAGATTCAACACCTTAGAGTCCACGGTTTCCACTGACAGCGCTTTGGCTTCCACCATGAAAGGGGCATTACGCAGTGCAGAGTCAAAGGAGTCGTACTTGATGTTCACCAGACGACGCACTTTCGGGATCGACGTGATGTCCAGACGCGCTTCCGTAATAAAGGCCAGCGTCCCTTCTGCACCGCATAACAAACGCGTCAGATCGAAGGTTTGCATGTCATCGCTGAACACATGACGCAAGTCATAACCGGTCAGGAAGCGGTTAAGCTTAGGGAATTTATCCAGAATCAGATCACGCTGATCACGACAGCGATTCAGCACCTGATGATAGATACGCCCTTCTGCTGTCGGTGTTGTTGCTAATTGCTCAGCCAGTTCGGTGGGCATCGCGCGGGTATCCAGGATATCGCCGCCGAGCAGAACCGCCCGCAATCCCTCCACGTGATCCGAGGTTTTACCATACACCAGCGAACCCTGCCCGGATGCATCGGTATTGATCATGCCGCCTAAGGTAGCGCGATTACTGGTGGAGAGCTCCGGCGAGAAGAAGAATCCATAAGGCTTCAACCAGGCATTGAGCTGATCTTTCACCACGCCCGCTTCCACACGCACCCAGCCCTGTTCAGGATTGATTTCAAGGATGCGATTCATGTAGCGCGACATGTCGACCACAATGCCCTGATTGAGTGACTGACCGTTGGTACCCGTTCCGCCGCCGCGTGGGGTAAACACCAGGCTGTTAAACCGCGTTTCGCCCGCCAGACGAGCGATTAACGCCACGTCCGCCGTCGAACGCGGAAACAGCGCGGCATCGGGTAACAGCTGATAAATGCTGTTATCGGTAGCAAGCGAGAGACGATCGGCATAACTGGTGGCGACATCGCCGGTAAAGCCTTGTTCTTTTAATGACTGCAGGAATGTCAGCACCAGTTGAACGAGGCCTGGCGCCTGGGAAATCTGTGGGATCATTATTGCGTGACCGAGATGTTGTAAACGTTTGCGTGGTTATTTTTTTCAACCACTGGTTTTATCATATTTTTTTAATGGCTGCTGTTTTTTCAGGAAAGACCTCCGCGACACCTGCTTTTTTCTGTTTAATTTTCAGGAAATAGCTCATCATTGATCAGGGCCCACGCGGTCCACCACGAAGGATTAATTGAGGTCAAAACGTTGTGATGAAAAGCCTGCAACGCGGTATGGATCTACCGCAACTGCTGTTCTCGTTGATGTTCATTCTCATCATGATCATCGCCTGCCTGTGGGTGGTACAACCCTTTATTCTGGGCTTTGCCTGGGCCAGCATGGTGGTGATTGCGACCTGGCCATTGATGATCCGTTTGCAGCATTTGCTGTGGGGACGACGATCGCTGGCGGTGATCGCCATGACCATTCTATTACTGCTGCTGTTCATTATTCCCATTGCCCTGCTGGTGAGTAGCCTGATCGACAACAGCGCGCCGGTGATTGCCTGGGCCACGCAGCGTCATCTGGTTTTCCCGGATTTTGTCTGGCTGCGCGAAATTCCGTATGTCGGCAACAAAACCTACTCCAGCTATCACAAAATGGTCGATGGCGGCGGGACGGCGATTTTAAATCAGCTACAACCTTACATTGGCCGCACCACCGGCTTCTTTGTGGCGCAGGCCGGCCACTTCGGCCGCTTTATGATCCACCTCGCCGTCATGCTGCTATTTAGCGTATTGCTCTATTGGCGCGGTGAGCAGGTCGGCCACGGCATTCGCCACTTTGCTTATCGCATGGGCGGACGTCGCGGCGATGCGGCGGTGCTGCTGGCTGGGCAAGCGATTCGTGCCGTGGCGCTGGGTGTGGTGGTGACGGCGCTGGTGCAGGGTGTGCTGGGCGGCATTGGCCTGGCGATTTCCGGCATCCCTTATGCCACCTTGCTCACCGTGCTAATGATTCTGACGTGCCTGGTGCAGTTGGGGCCCTTGGTGGTGCTAGTACCGGCTATCATCTGGCTCTACTGGAGTGGCGATACCACCTGGGGCACGATATTACTGGTGTGGAGTTGTGTAGTCGGTACGCTCGATAGCGTGTTGCGTCCGATGCTGATTCGCATGGGTGCGGATCTGCCGATGATTCTGATCCTTTCCGGCGTTATCGGGGGATTGATCGCCTTTGGCATGATCGGACTGTTTATTGGCCCGGTGGTGCTAGCGGTATCTTATCGTTTGGTTTCCGTGTGGATGCATGAAGCACCTGCCCCGGATGATGACCCGCAAACGGCCATCGAAGCTCTTGCCGAACATGAGGAAGAGCAACCTTAAAGCTGACCTTTTCCGCGAGCGGTGCAGATAAATGCACCGCCTTCTTCTCCCACGTCTGATTTGCCTTACCTACTGCGCTGAAAGCAACTTAATCGCTGTCACATAATTGCCTACACCACCCTTTATTTTTCATAAGCGATTTTTAAGAAAAAACGCAGATTTAGGCGCTTTAGGTGGATTTCGCTAACGGAATGATTATTTTTCGAACTGAATCATCAGGCGCAACCGTTAAAAAAGCTCAGAAAAGATTATCAGCTTTAAACTAATAAGAGGATTCTTAAAGACGCCAGCAAGCCTGATGAATAACATGAATCCTATGTTTGAGATCAAACCACTGATTTTTAAACAACCTTTTTCCCCTGAGTAAAGTGAAGAATTGCTGTGTGTAGTCTTTGCCCATCCCCTGTGATGGGCTTTTTTTTGTATTTTTTATGGATAAAAAAAAGGCCAGCAGCGCTGGCCTTAATGATTTCGTCAGGGACGCTTCAGATTTACCCCGAACGCGCCCTAATTGATGTCTGATTACTGCTTAGCAGCATCCAATTCCGCCAGATTTAACCAGGTTTGCACCACGGTATCTGGGTTCAATGACAGGCTATCAATACCCTGCTCCATCAACCACGCAGCGAAGTCTTCATGATCTGAAGGACCCTGGCCACAAATTCCAACATATTTGCCTTGTTTCTTGGCGGCCTGAATCGACATCGACAGCAGCGCCTTCACCGCTTCGTTGCGCTCATCAAACAGTGCAGACACCACGCCAGAATCGCGGTCCAGACCCAACGCCAGCTGTGTCATGTCGTTCGAACCGATAGAGAAGCCGTCGAAATACTGCAGGAACTGTTCAGCCAGCAAGGCGTTTGACGGGATCTCACACATCATGATCACCTTCAAGCCGTTCTCACCGCGCTTCAGACCTTGCTTGCCCAGTTCTTCCACCACGGCAGCCGCCTGGTCAACAGTGCGCACAAATGGAATCATAATCTCGACGTTAGTCAGACCCATTTCATTACGCACACGTTTCACGGCTTCACACTCCAGCGCGAAGCAGTCGCGGAAGCTGTCTGCCACATAGCGCCCCGCGCCACGGAAGCCCAGCATCGGGTTCTCTTCTTCTGGCTCGTAACGCTCGCCGCCCACCAGATTGGCGTATTCGTTCGATTTAAAATCAGAGAGACGCACAATCACGCGCTTCGGCGCAAAGGCCGCGCCCAGGGTGGCGATGCCTTCGGTCAGACGCGCAATGTAAAACTCAACCGGATCATCGAAGCCCTTCATCATTTGACGAATCTGCTGCTGCAATTCTGGCGTCTGCTGGTCAAACTCCAGCAGCGCTTTCGGGTGCACACCGATCATACGGTTGATGATGAACTCCAGACGCGCCAGACCAACACCTTCATTTGGCAGACAGGCGAAGTCAAAGGCGCGATCCGGGTTACCGACGTTCATCATGATTTTCAGTGGCAGGTCCGGCATGGTATCCACTTGCGAACTGGTCACTTCAAAGTCCAGCAGATCCTGATACACATAACCGGTGTCGCCTTCAGCACAGGAAACGGTCACCTTATGCCCATCTTTCAGGTAATCGGTGGCATCGCCACAGCCAACGACGGCAGGAATGCCCAGCTCACGTGCGATGATCGCCGCATGGCAGGTACGGCCACCACGGTTGGTCACAATCGCGGAGGCCTTCTTCATGATCGGTTCCCAATCCGGGTCGGTCATGTCGGTGACCAGCACGTCACCTTTCTCGATGCGATGCATTTCGCTGATGTCATGAATCACTTTCACTTCACCCGCGCCAATGCGATGGCCGATGGCACGGCCTTCGACCAGCACCTTGCCTTTCCCTTGCAGGTTATAGCGCTCCATCACCTGACCGTTAGAGCGCACGGTTTCCGGACGCGCCTGCACAATGAACAATTTGCCGGTGTGACCATCTTTCGCCCACTCGATATCCATTGGGCGCTTGTAGTGCTGCTCAATCAACACCGCCTGGCGCGCCAGATCCTGCACTTCGTCATCGGTCAGGCTAAAACGGTCACGCTGCTCCTGATCGACATCTTCAATGCGCACCTGCTCACCGTGCTCCTGAGAATCGGCATACACCATGCGGATCTTTTTGGAACCCATAGTGCGACGCACGATAGCCGGGCGATTGGCTGCCAGTGTGGGTTTGTGCACGTAGAATTCATCCGGGTTCACCGCACCTTGCACCACCATCTCACCAAGACCGAACGCCGAGGTGATAAAGACCACCTGGTCGAAACCGGATTCGGTATCAATGGTAAACATCACGCCAGAAGACGCGAGATCGGATCGCACCATGCGCTGAATACCCGCTGACAGGGCAACGCCACGATGGTCGTAGCCCTGGTGCACGCGGTAAGAGATCGCACGATCGTTAAATAAAGAAGCGTACACGTGCTTCACGGCCACCAGCACCGCATCAAAGCCCTGCACGTTAAGGAAGGTCTCCTGTTGCCCCGCGAACGAGGCATCGGGCATGTCCTCAGCGGTGGCGGATGAGCGCACCGCAAAGGAAGCGTCGGCATCATCAGAGGAGAGTTGCTCATAGGCAGTACGCATCGCCTCTTCCAGCTCAGGCAGGAATGGCGTGTCCACAACCCATTGACGAATTTGTTTACCGGCCTTAGCCAGTTCTTCAACATCATCAATATCCGTTTTGTCCAGCAAATCATAAATGCGCTGGTTCAGTCCGCTTTGATCGAGAAACAGATTAAAGGCGTAAGATGTCGTGGCATAGCCGTTAGGCACGGAGACGCCCAGTGACGACAAGTTAGTAATCATTTCTCCCAGGGAAGCATTCTTGCCCCCCACCCGATCAACATCATGCATGCCAAGCTGGTTGTACCAGAGCACTAGCGACTGTTGGTCTTGATTGGACATTGAGATTATCCTTCATTTAAATGATTGGAGCACATGGAACATTTTGCTATTCGCCAAAACAGCCTGGCACAATCAATAAATAAAGACTAAGTGTTGAATCGTTAAAGCAGAAAAAAGAAACGCAAAATCGGACTAGTACCTGTTAGTGCTAGCGTTGCGCAACAGGCTTATTTAATGCTGAAACATGGCCGCAACGATATTTTTCCCCTTTTCAGAGGGTTAGCCATTGGTTTTTGTTGCGCAACAGATTCAGACTTTATTTTTACCTTGTGATAAAAATTGCGGGGAAATAGCGGTTTTCAAAACAGCATTTCATCTAATATTGTTCATCACAAAAATAAAATTCCAGCAGAAAGCACTCACGATATGGATGTTTCATTTTATTTTTAATTAAAATGAAACATCGGCAATGACATTGTTACGCAAAAGTAAATAAGAGGGGATTTCGCCTATGAGCACTGAGCGCAGTGTGTTCTACATTTCAGACGGTACCGCCATTACCGCGGAGGTATTGGGGCATGCCGTGCTGTCGCAATTCCCCGTGAATATCAACAGCGTGACCCTGCCCTTTGTTGAGAATGTTCAGCGAGCTCAGGCGGTGAAGGCGCAGATTAACGCGCTGTATCAGCAAAGCGGCGTACGTCCGATTGTGTTCTTTTCCATCGTCACCCCGGATGTGCGTGAAATCATTCTTGAAAGCGAAGGCTTTTGCCAGGACATCGTGCAGGCATTGGTGGGTCCGCTGCAAAGTGAGCTTGGCGTATCTTCAATGCCAGTGGCGCACCGAACCCATGGTCTGACGGCGAGCAATCTCGGCAAATATGATGCGCGTATTGCCGCGATTGATTACACGCTTGCGCACGATGATGGTATCTCACTGCGTGGTCTGGAGGATGCACAGGTCATTTTGCTCGGCGTCTCTCGCTGTGGCAAAACACCCACCAGCCTCTATCTGGCGATGCAGTTTGGTGTGCGTGCGGCAAACTATCCCTTTATCGCCGATGACATGGATAACCTGAAATTGCCGCCGGCGTTACGCGCCCATCAACATAAGCTGTTTGGATTAACCATCGATCCTGAACGTCTGGCGGCGATTCGGCAGGAGCGTGCAGAGAATACCCGTTATGCCTCGATGCGCCAGTGCCGCCTGGAAGTGGGGGAAGTGGAAGCGCTCTTCCGCACGCATCAGATTCGTTATCTTAACAGTACCAACTATTCGGTAGAGGAGATTGCCACCAAAATCCTCGACATTATGGGTCTGCGCCGCAGCATGTATTGATCTGTACGCCAGGCCGTAAAGCCTGGCTTCCGTCTTGTTTCGCTCACCTTTCTTTTTAGCGGGTTGAATTCGCGGCCTATTGGTTTATTGTGACCACCATCACTTCCCGGTATTTCACCGTTGCGAAGAACAGATTTTGAGAATCTCAATGAACAAGACTGATGAACTGCGTACCGCGCGCATCGGCAGCCTGCTAACGCCCGCTGTGCTTGCGCAAGAACACCCCATTTCACCGGAGGTGGCGGCCACCGTCACCGCTGCGCGCCAGCGTATTGCACGCATTTTGACCGGTGAAGATCCACGCCTGTTGGTGATTATCGGCCCGTGCTCGCTACACGACCCTAAAGCCGCGCTGGACTATGCCGAACGCCTCAACGTGTTACGCGAACGTTACCAGGATCGTCTGGAAATCGTGATGCGCGCTTACTTCGAAAAACCGCGCACGGTGGTCGGCTGGAAAGGATTGATCTCAGATCCGGATCTGGATGGCAGTTTCGACGTTAATCGCGGCATCGCCATTGCTCGTAAACTGTTGCTGAATATCAACGCCACTGGTATGCCGACCGCCACCGAGTTTCTTGATATGGTGATCGGCCAGTTTATTGCTGACCTGATCAGCTGGGGCGCCATTGGTGCACGCACCACTGAGAGTCAGATCCACCGTGAAATGGCATCGGCGCTGTCGTGCCCGGTCGGATTCAAAAACGGTACAGACGGCAATGTGCAAATCGCAGTGGATGCGATTCGCGCGTCACGCGTCAGTCATATGTTCCTGTCTCCGGATAAACACGGTCAAATGACGATTTACCAGACCAGCGGCAATCCGCATGGTCATGTGATTCTGCGCGGTGGTCGTCAACCTAACTACCACGCCGAAGATGTCGCGGCCGCGGCCGCAAATCTGCGTGATTTCAATTTGCCGGAACAGCTGATCATCGACTTCAGTCATGGTAACTGCCTGAAACAGCATCGTCGCCAGCGCGATGTTGCGGATGATGTGGCAGCACAAATTCGTGCGGGATCACGTGCGGTGGCGGGTGTGATGATTGAGAGTTTCCTGCAGGAAGGTAATCAGAAAGTGGTGAGCGGCGAGCCGTTAAACTACGGTCAGTCCATTACCGATCCCTGCCTGAGCTGGGAAGATAGCGCCGAAGTGCTGGAGAAACTGGCTGCCGCGGTCGACAGCCGTTTTTAATCACCTTAGCTGGAGCAACTCACCTCCAGCGTTTTGCCCCACTCTGGCGGCCGTTGGCGTAACTCTGCGCTGACGGCCGCATCATCAAATGGCTGTTGTAAAGCCAGATGGAGCCGCTCCAGCGCCGCCTTCTCACCCTGCTCGACTTCTTCAATCACCTGCTGTGCCAGATAATTGCGCAACACCAGCGCTGGGTTGGCCGCCTTCATGACCTGCTGGCGTTGTTCATCTGATGCCTCATCCTGCAGCAGACGTTGACGATAGCCGTCGTACCAGTGGTCAAACGCCTCGCGGTCGATAAATTCATCACGCAGCGGCGAACGCTGTTGATGCTGCTGCGTCTCACTCAGTAAGCGAAAGGTCAACGTGTAATCGCTTCGCTCTTGTGTCATCAGCGACAGCAGTTGCGTCAGAATCGCGTTGTCATTGGCATCAGCGGTCAGAAGGCCCAGTTTAGCGCGCATCTTCTCACCCCAGACCCGCATAAGTTCCGTTTCATAATGGCTGAGCGCCTGTTTTAACTGATCCGTGCTCATCAACCCTGACAATGCATGCGCCAGACGATTGAGGTTCCACAAACCAATCATCGGCTGATTCTCAAAGGAATAACGCCCCTGATAATCGCTGTGATTGCAGATGAATCCGGGTTGGTAATCATCAAGGAAGCCATAGGGACCATAATCCAGCGTCAGTCCGAGGATCGACATGTTGTCGGTGTTCATCACGCCATGCGCAAAGCCCACGCTCTGCCAGTGGGCGATCAGGCTGGCAGTGCGTTTCACGATATCGGTAAACCACAGCACATAGCGGTCAGCGTCATCGCTTAATTCTGGCCAGTGATGATGAATGGCGTAATCTGCCAGTTGCCGGACCTTATCCTGCTCGCCGCCATAGTAAAAATGTTCAAAGTGACCAAAACGCAGATGACTCTCAGCGATGCGCATCAGCATTGCCCCGCGTTCCTGCGTTTCACGCAGCACTGGCTCATCGCCAATCGCCAGAGCCAGCGCGCGAGTGGTGGGAATCCCCAAATGGTGCAGCGCTTCCGAAGCCAGGAACTCACGCACGCTGGAACGAATCACCGCCCGGCCATCACCCATACGCGAATAGGGTGTCAATCCCGCCCCTTTCAAATGCCAGTCGAGTTTACGTCCGTTCGTCAGTTGCTGTTCACCCAGCAGAATGCCCCGCCCATCGCCCAGTTGGCCGGCCCACACACCAAATTGATGTCCGCTGTAAACCTGCGCCAGCGGGGCCATACCTGGCAATAGCTCACGACCACTCCAGACGCCGTGCCCCTGCCCAGTGAAGAGCCCGGCATCCAGTTCCATTTCTGCCGCCAGCGGCGCGTTATGATAGAACAGACGCCCGCCTTCCAACGGCGTTGGCATCAGCGCCGTATAGCATCCCGGCAGCTCTTGCTGCCAGCTATTAATAAATTGCATCACCACTCCAGAAGGTGCACACAAAAAGCACCAACAGTGAGTTTAAAGAATAGGGTTCAGTGTAACGCTGGGCGTCAGCGGATGACAGTTGAAAGGACTACTGCTGTGAAGGGGTGTGCGAAGTCACATCAGGATAAATAAGATCACCTAACCGTTCCGCTTTGACAACCGGGAACAAATTGCCTTGCAGTTGAGCTCCGCTCAGCGTGCTGACTTTCTCCAGCATGAGGTTATCGTCAACACCACATATTATGAGCTGATCGGCATAATCTGAGAAATTATCGATGACCGTTTGGATAAATGGTGTAAAAGATGCACGTTTAGCCAGGCCTTGTATAAAGGTTTTATCCAGTTTCAGTACACTAAAGAGATTATCGTAAACTGCGGTTGCAGGTGCTTTACCTGCACCAAATTGGGAAAGTGATAAACGGAATTCCTGCTGTAATGTTGCCAGAAGTGGCTGCGCTTTTCCGCGCGCTAATTGCGGAAACGTTTCGCTAATATCGAGAATAATAAAAGGAAGTTGTTTAAATTTCCTTAACAGAAATTCACTTTCAAGCAGCGTTAACGCCATCGAATCATCAATACGAACCAAAGCGGTAATTTGATGTAGCTCAAAAAAGTCACGGTACTTTTCCAGTAAAGAAAGCTGGCTCTGCATTAACCGTAATTGCTGCGCATCGTCTAATTGCGGCAACAGCAAATCCTGCGGCAGCGTAATAGGTGCGCTGTCGTGGACGAATTGCGTCACCAGCTCGACCGCAGTCAGCTGGCCCGCCAGTGTATAAACTGGATAGAACCAGGTTTCCGACTGATAGTCGGCAGATAAATGGACTTTCATTTTAGCAGCCAGAAGCAGTGGCAATTGGCGCATCGTATATCAATGAAAACGGTCAGGCAATAGGACCAAACGTTAGAAGAGACGCAATTTTGTGCCTGATTAAACCGTTTTAAGCCATAAATAAAACTTAAGCCAAATAGCCGAGGTGGTTGTCCATACTCATTAAATAAATTCAGTCTTATTTTTAGTATTTATGCGAGCACAGGTAAAGTGCCATTTTAAATGAGAGTTAAATTTGAGGGGAATTCAATAATAAACCGGCTGAAAAACCATGAAGAGAATAGGTCATTCAGCACTGGTATGGTAATCATTCAGATACGACGTGCCTGCCAAAATACCTTGCGCCAATAGACATTATCCAGTGAAGAGCGAATCACGCCCTGGCTGGTAGAAGCGTGGATGAAGGTGTTATCGGTATCATAAATACCCACATGCAGGCCATTCTCTCCGCTGCCCGTTTTGAAGAAGACCAGATCACCGGGCAGCAAATCGCGTTTATCAATGCGAGTGCCAATATCCGTCTGGTCAACGGTAGAACGCGGCAGTTGCATATCGAATTTATCGCGGAAGGTCAGATAAACAAAACCAGAGCAATCCACACCGCCTCGACTTAACCCGCCGTAGCGATAAGGCGTGCCACGCCAGCGACCTAACTGATCGTTGAGTTGAGCAATCACGGTGATGGAATCAGAAAGGCGGCCATTCGGCGGCGGCGCGTGATGGCTACTACACCCAACCAGCAGCAGCATCAGAAGAAATACCGTTATTCGCATCAGAATGTCCCTAAATCCGTCGCCCGGATGACACTTTAGCGGCAAATCTGCTTAACAGGCAATGTTATTCAGGGAATAAACAGCAGAGGGCCTTGCGGTGTATCAAATTGTTGAAACTCGGTTTGGTACAACGGAGAGAGATTGGCGGCGGTTAAGACGTCCCGCGCACGTCCCTGCATCACCACTTCCCCCTGATGCATCAATCCTACGCGGTCGGCATGGCGCAGACTGTGGTTAAGATCATGGCCGCTGGCAATCACCGCAATACCGGCGTGGCACAGCTGGAGCAGCAATTTATCCACGGCTCGCTGCTGCGCGACATCCAATGCCGTCATCGGCTCATCCAGAATTAAAAGCTTGCCGTGAGGATTGCTCGCCGGATGGATTTGCATCACTACTGCCGCCAGCCGCACACGCTGCCATTCGCCACCAGAGAGCTGCGTCAGTTGACGGGTTAATTTGTCGTGTATACTGAGTTGCGTCAGCACATCATTGAGTGTGACATCTACCTGCGGCGACGCCGAAGAGAAATGCAGACGCAGATAGTGCCAGACGGGCATGGTCCCTAACGCGGCCTGTTGTTGCGGTAACCAGGCACGCCATTGAGCCAGTGCAGCCCCGCTTAAGCGGCTCAACGACGTTCCTGCAAGCTGAATCACGCCTTGAGCCGGCAATAATCCCGACAGCGCACAGAGTAAAGTACTTTTTCCCGCGCCATTCGGGCCTACCAAATGTATCCATTCACCTGCATTGACGCTGAGATCAACCGGAGCCAGACGTCCCGCGACGCTGACTCCCTGACACTGCAACAGCATTTACTCTGCCAGCGCCTGCTCAACGCGTTTCAGGATGATCGGATCATCAGGCGTCATATCCGGAGAGAAACGCGCAATCACCTTACCCTGTTTGTTGATGAGGAATTTTTCGAAGTTCCACAAAATGTCGCCCTCGGCTTTTGGTGTACGTCCTTTGCTCACCATACGCTCGAGGAAACCGCTGCCTTCAGGACGTTCGGCTTCAGGCTGTGCCGCCGTTAACTGCGCATACAGCGGATGACGATTGGCACCGTTCACATCGGTTTTATCGAACATCGGGAAAGTCACACCATAAGTGGTGCTGCAGAAGGTTTTGATCTCTTCGTTGCTGCCCGGCTCCTGCTCCAGAAACTGATTGCAGGGGAAACCCAGCACGCTAAAGTTTTTGTCCTGCCAGGCTTTCTGCAGTGACTCAAGCTGCTCATACTGCGCCGTCAGCCCACATTTTGACGCCACGTTGACCACCAGCAGTACGTTGTCCTGATACTGTGCCAGCGTCGTTTTTTCGCCGTCCAGGGTAACCAGTTCTGTCTGATAAATGCTCATTGTCGATTCCTGTTGTTGAGACCAAGATGCCAGCCATTGCTAGCGCGAAGATTTCACTAATAGCACGATAAACAGCGGTGCGCCGAGGGTGGCGGTGACCACGCCAATCGGCAACTCTGCCGACGTCAGCACCAGTCGGGCGATAATATCTGCCCCGAGGAGCACCGCAGCCCCTGCCAGCGCCGAGGCGGGCAGCAGGTATCGGTGATCGCTAAAACCGCTTAAGCGTAACAGATGAGGGATGACCAATCCGACAAACCCGATGGCACCGGCCATCGCCACGCTGGCGCCAACCAGCCAGCCCATCGCCAACACTAACAGGTTACGCCATAACAATAACGGCAGGCCTAGCTGACGCGCCGAGGTTTCCCCCAGTGAAAGTAAATTCAGCGTCCAAGCGGTGGCTGTCAGCAGCAGAGTGACCGGCAACAGCGCCAGCATCATCCAGCCATAGCGCCAGTCAATACCGCCAAAGCCGCCCATCATCCAGTACATTAACTGCCGTAGATCGAGGCTGGTGCTAAAGTACACGGCCCATGTCATCACTGCGCTACAGATAATGCCGAGCGCAACTCCCGTGAGCAATAAGCGGCTGGCTGAAAGCTGACGATGGGCAAAGTGCAGCAGGATCAGCGTGATCAATAATGCGCCCGCCATCGCCGCCAGCGTCAGGCTCCATAATGAGCCATTGCCCAGCATGACACCCAACACTAACCCAATGCCCGCGCCATTGGATACGCCAAGCAGGCCGGGTTCTGCCAGCGGATTGTTGAACAGCGCCTGCATCACCACACCACACACCGCCAGCGCAGCGCCCACCAGCAGCACCGCCAGCGTCCGCGGTAAGCGCAACTGCCAGACGAAGAGTTCACCGTTAGAGGAAAACCATTGGGTTGGCGATATCCAGATGTCTCCGGCGCACAGGCTGAGAATAAACAGCAGCAGCAGAATGGCACCGAGCAGCATCAGCCAGCGCTGGCTACGACGATCGGCCTGACGGGCAAGCTGGTCCAACAGAGTCATAGATAAGATTGGCAGAGAAAACAGAGATTTGATTGTAGTGGGATTGTGGCAAAAAGAAAGCGGCACCGAGTGGGTGCCGCTAAGCAACGCTTACTGATGAGGCGGGATCGGTTGACCGTGATTATCACGCTTGTCGTGGCTATCACGCGAGTCATGATGCTGGTCTCGCGGCTGCGGTTTGTTATCGTGGTGCGGCGCATTGCCCGGGTGCTGTGGCTGCCAGCCGTTACCGTTCCAGTAACCGTGCGGGCCTTTGGTGCCGATGCGTTGATTGTGGTGCTGTTTCCACCAGGTTGGCGCACGCCAGTCGTAGCCATCCCAGTAGTAGCCACGTTTATCTTGATCACCGATATGAATAGAAACACCCGGTGTGTTGATGTTAACGGAAACATTGGCGTTAGCCAGCAGCGGCATGCCTAACAGGATGCCCAGTAAAAGTGCTGTCTTTTTCATCAGCAATACCCCTTGTTATGTGATGGCGCTGTTATAACAAATGGATTGCCGCAGTCACTATCAGCCAGTGCCGATTTTCATCCTATTTTCCGGATACTTACGAAATCCTGACATTATGGAAAGATTGCGCAGAACGGCCATTTTACAGCCAATAAAAAAGGCCGCTAAGCGGCCTTTTTGTCATACTGAAATTAGTCAGCGTCCTTCGGTGTCGCGTTCTCAACGCGACTTTTCAACTTCTGTCCCGGACGGAAGGTCACCACTCGGCGGGCAGTGATAGGAATATCTTCCCCCGTCTTCGGGTTACGGCCCGGACGTTGATTTTTGTCACGCAGATCAAAATTACCAAATCCGGACAGTTTAACCTGTTCTCCGTTTTCTAACGCGCGGCGAACTTCTTCAAAGAAGAGCTCAACCAACTCTTTGGCATCGCGTTTGCTCAACCCGAGTTTTTCAAACAGGTACTCTGACATTTCAGCTTTTGTAAGCGCCATAGGTTCAATCCCTCAAGGTTGCCTGGAATCGCTCTTTTAATGCCGCAACGCATTTGGCAACGGTCGCGGCAATCTCCTCTTCTTCGAGTGTCCGGCTGGTATCTTGCAAAATCAGGCTAATCGCGAGGCTCTTTTCGCCCTCGTTCACGCCCTTACCACGGTACACGTCAAACAAGTTTACGCCAACTACCTGATTTACGCCAACTTTCTTACACTCCGCGATGATATCTGCTGCAGGCACGTTTTCAGCCACTACCACAGCGATATCACGACGGTTCGCCGGGAAGCGTGAAATCTCGCGCGCGTCAGGCAGGACGCGGTCTGCGACCTTATTCCAAAGCAGTTCAAACACTAAGGTGCGGCCGTTGAGATCCAGCTTACGTTCCAACTCCGGATGAACCACTCCGATAAATCCGATTCGTTCGCCGCGTAAATAAATTGCCGCGCTCTGTCCCGGATGCAGCGCCGGATTGACTTCTGCACGGAAAGAAATCTCATCGAGTTTACCGGTCAAATCCAGTAACGATTCTAAATCGCCTTTTAAATCATAGAAGTCAACTGTCTGACGCGCCAGATCCCAATGCTCTTCATAGCGATTACCGCTCAGAACGCCCGCCAGCATAAGATCCTGCCGGATACCGAGATCGGCCTGCGTATCAGGAACAAAGCGCAAACCGCTCTCAAACAGGCGCACACGGCCTTGCTGACGATTCTGGTTATACACCACCGCACCAAGCAGACCGGTCCACAGTGACAAGCGCATTGCCGACATATCGCTGGAAATCGGGCTTGGCAGGATCAGCGCTTCTTCACCCGGATGCAGCAGCTGCTGCACTTTCGGATCAACGAAGCTGTAGGTAATCGCTTCCTGATAGCCTTTATCGACGAGCAGGTTACGCGCACGCTTCAGCGACAGATCCGCTTCGCGATGCTTCGTCATAATCAGGCTGGCTTTCACCGGCACGTCTGGAATGTTGTTGTAGCCGTATACGCGGGCCACTTCCTCAACCAGATCTTCTTCAATCGCCATATCAAAACGCCAGCTTGGTGCAACGGCTGTCCACTCACCATTGCCTACGGTCACTTCGCAACCGAGACGCGTCAGGATATCGGTGACCTGCGCATCGGCGATCACGTGACCAATCAGGCGGTCCAGCTTTTCACGACGCAGGGTAATGGTGGCGCGCTCAGGCAGCTTGCTGGCGTCGGTTTGATCGATAACCGGACCCGCTTCACCGCCGCAAATTTCCTGCAGCAACTGGGTCGCACGCTCAATGGCTTTGAATTGCAGTGCCGGATCAACACCACGCTCGTAACGGTGTGACGCATCGGTATGCAGGCCCTGACGACGAGCACGGCCGGTGATCGCCAGCGGTTCAAAGAAGGCACACTCGAACAACACATTTTGGGTTTCTTCGTTCACACCAGAGTGCTCACCACCAAAAATGCCGCCCATCGCCAGCGCTTTCTGATGGTCAGCAATCACCAGCGTGTCGCTGCTGAGTTTCGCTTCGGTGCCATCCAGTAAGGTCAGGACTTCACCCTCTTCCGCCATGCGTACCACAATGCCGCCGTCAATGCGGTCGAGGTCAAAGGCGTGCATCGGCTGACCGAGTTCCAGCAGAACGTAGTTGGTGATATCCACCACCGGGTCGATAGAACGGATGCCGCAGCGACGCAGTTTTTCACGCATCCACAATGGCGTTGCCGCTTTCACATTGATGCCTTTTACAACGCGGCCCAGATAACGTGGGCAAGCGTCGGTGGCATCTACGCGAATCGGGAAGGTATCGGTAATGGTCGCTTTAACCGGCTCAATCGTTGGCTCGGTGAGCGGCAGACCGTTGACTACCGCCACATCGCGCGCAATACCAATAATACCGAGGCAATCGGCACGGTTTGGCGTTACGCTGATTTCGATGGTGTTGTCATCCAGCTGCAGATAGCTGCGGATGTCAGTGCCGATAGGCGCATCAGCAGGCAGTTCAATAATGCCGCTGTGATCGTCGGAAATACCCAGCTCAGAGAACGAGCACAGCATGCCTTCTGAAGGCTCACCGCGCAGTTTCGCGGCTTTGATTTTGAAGTCGCCTGGCAGTACAGCGCCGACGGTCGCCACCGCGACTTTCAGGCCCTGGCGGCAGTTTTGCGCGCCACAGACGATATCCAGCAGGCGCTCGCCGCCCACGTTGATTTTGGTCACGCGCAGTTTGTCTGCGTTCGGATGCTGGCCGCACTCCACCACTTCACCCACGACCACGCCATGGAACGCACCGGCGACCGGATCCACGCCGTCCACTTCCAGGCCGGCCATGGTGATTTGCTCAGACAGCGCAGCGCTGTCCAGGGCTGGATTTACCCATTCGCGTAACCAGAGTTCACTGAATTTCATTGGATAACCTGCCCTTATTTAAATTGTTTGAGGAAACGTAAATCATTTTCGAAGAAGGCGCGCAGATCGTTCACGCCATAACGCAGCATGGTGAGACGCTCCATTCCCATGCCGAAAGCGAAGCCAGAGTAGACTTCCGGGTCAATGCCCACATTGCGCAGTACGTTCGGATGCACCATGCCGCAGCCCAGCACTTCCAGCCACTTGCCGTTTTTACCCATCACATCCACTTCCGCGGAGGGTTCGGTGAACGGGAAGTAAGAAGGACGGAAGCGAATCTGCAGGTCTTCTTCAAAGAAGTTGTTCAGGAAATCGTGCAGCGTGCCTTTCAGGTTGGTGAAGCTGATGTCTTTATCGACAATCAGACCTTCCATCTGATGGAACATTGGGGTGTGGGTTTGATCGTAGTCGTTACGATACACGCGACCTGGCGCGATGATGCGGATCGGCGGCTGCTGGTTTTTCATGGTGCGGATCTGCACGCCAGACGTCTGGGTGCGCAGCAGACGGGTGGCATCGAACCAAAAGGTATCGTGGTCAGCACGCGCCGGATGGTGGCCAGGAATGTTGAGTGCGTCGAAGTTATGATAGTCATCTTCGATTTCCGGACCAGTGACCACCGCAAAGCCCAACTCGCCGAAGAAGTTTTCGATACGATCGATGGTGCGGGTCACCGGGTGCAAACCGCCGTTCTCAACGCGACGACCAGGCAGCGAGACATCAATGGTCTCTGCGGCGAGGCGCGCATTCAGCTCAGCGCTTTCCAGGGTGTCTTTACGTGCGTTAAGACGATCCTGCACCTGCTGCTTCGCTTCGTTAATCACCGCGCCTGCTGCCGGACGGTCTTCCGCTGGCAGTTCACGCAGGGTGGTCATTTGCAGCGTCAGATGCCCTTTCTTACCCAGGAATTCGACGCGCACGGCGTCCAGGGCGGCGATATCCGACGCCTCGTCGATAGCGGCCGTGGCACGGGCCACCAGGTCTGCGAGTTGGGACATGATTTCCTCTTCTTCCAGCCGGGCTGGTCAGTTCTTGTAAGGACCGTGAGATCCGATTAAGTGTCGCCAGAAACAAAAAAGCCTCCACGAGGGAGGCTTTCAGCGCGATTTTTCGTTTCTTTTCTTATGCGCAAAAGCCCCCGATTGTCAGGCGCTAAAGTAAAAAAAGAAACGGAAAAAAGCAGCGTGCATGCTTGCGTTACCTTGTCTTGATAGAAACCGCACTATTGAAAAGCCCAGCGGTTAAAATGTCAATCTTTTGCGTGAGTTGCAGGCAATAAAAAAGGGAGCAAGCTCCCTTTTTCATCTGACTTACGCCAGAGCTGATTTTGCTTTTTCGACCAGTGCCGTGAAGGTCACTTTGTCGAATACAGCGATGTCAGCCAGAATCTTACGGTCGATTTCAATAGAGGCTTTTTTCAGGCCATTGATGAAACGGCTGTAAGAGATACCGTTCTGACGGGCCGCAGCGTTGATACGCGCGATCCACAGCTGACGGAACTGACGCTTACGTTGACGACGGTCACGGTAAGCATACTGACCAGCTTTGATAACAGCCTGGAAAGCAACGCGGTAAACACGTGAACGTGCACCGTAGTAGCCTTTAGCTTGTTTTAAGATTTTCTTGTGACGTGCGCGAGCAATTACACCACGTTTTACGCGAGCCATGTTAGCTCTCCTATATCATATTCTGTGATGCCCTATTCCCTGCAGTACGCAAAGTGTTCAGGCAGATTTATAAAAAGTTTACTTATGCGTACGGCAGGCAGGCAACAACCAGACCCAGATCGCCTTTAGACACCATGCCTTTCGGACGCAGGTGACGTTTACGCTTGGTAGACTTCTTAGTCAGAATATGACGCAGGTTCGCGTGCTTACGCTTGAAGCCGCCAGAAGCGGTCTTCTTGAAGCGCTTAGCCGCGCCACGGACAGATTTAATCTTTGGCATTTTTACAAATATCCACTTCGCATTGTTAATAAAATGAATCAGACAGGCGAATAAGATTCCGCACAGCGCGAACGCTGCGCGGAATTATTACTTGAAGGCCTACTGTTTCTTCTTCGGTGCGAGCACCATGATCATCTGGCGGCCTTCGATCTTAGTCGGGAAGGACTCGACAATGGCCAGATCCAGATCTTCACACAGGTCTTTACGGACGCGGTTAAGCACTTCCATACCGATCTGCTGGTGCGCCATTTCACGACCACGGAAACGCAGCGTGATTTTGGCTTTATCGCCCTCTTCCAGAAAGCGAATCAGGTTGCGTAGTTTGACCTGATAGTCGCCATCATCGGTACCAGGACGGAATTTAATTTCCTTAACCTGGATAACTTTCTGCTTCTTCTTCTGTTCCTTAGAAGATTTACTCTTTTCATAAAGGAACTTGCCGTAATCCATAATACGGCAAACCGGCGGTTCGGCGTTCGGGCTGATTTCAACTAAATCTACGCCAGCTTCTTCGGCTTTCTCAATTGCTTCGCGCAATGTCACAATGCCAAGTTGCTCGCCGTCTACGCCAGTTAAGCGCACTTCGGTAGCACGGATTTCGCCGTTGATACGGTTCGGACGCGTCGGTTGTACTCGTTTTCCGCCTTTAATAACCTTATTCCTCTAATTGGTGAAGATGTCGGCTGCGAATCTCTTGTTGCAGCTTCTCAACAAACACATCTACGTCCATGCTCCCGAGGTCTTTACCACGGCGGGTGCGCACGGCAACTTTGCCTGCTTCCACCTCTTTCTCACCGCAAACCAGCATATAAGGGACGCGACGTAATGTGTGCTCGCGGATTTTAAAGCCTATCTTCTCGTTTCTCAAGTCTGCTTTGACACGAATGCCAGCTTTCTGCAATTTCTTTGTCAATTCACTGACATATTCTGCCTGACTGTCGGTAATATTCATCACCACAGCCTGCACGGGGGCCAGCCAGCTCGGGAAGAAGCCCGCGAACTCTTCGGTCAGGATGCCGATAAAGCGCTCCATTGAACCGAGAATCGCACGGTGAATCATTACCGGCGTCTGACGATCGTTGTTTTCGCCCACATAAGTGGCGTCCAAACGTTTTGGCAGGGAGAAGTCTAGCTGAACGGTGCCGCACTGCCATGCGCGGTCGAGGCAATCGTACAGGGTAAACTCAATTTTCGGGCCGTAGAAGGCACCCTCTCCCGGCTGATATTCGAACGGAATTTCGTTCTCCTTCAGCGCTTCTGCTAAATCCACTTCCGCACGGTCCCACATTTCATCGGTACCGATACGTTTCTCCGGACGGGTCGACAGTTTCACCACGATTTTTTCAAAACCGAAGGTGCTGTACATGTCGTACACCATACGAATACAGCTGTTCACTTCATCACGAACCTGATCTTCGGTACAGAAGACGTGCGCATCATCCTGGGTAAAACCACGGACGCGCATCAGGCCGTGCAATGCGCCTGATGGCTCATTACGGTGGCAGCTACCAAATTCAGCCATACGCAGCGGCAGGTCACGGTAGGATTTCAGACCCTGATTAAAGATCTGAACGTGGCCAGGGCAGTTCATTGGCTTGATGCAATATTCACGGTTCTCTGAAGAGGTGGTGAACATCGCTTCTTTGTAGTTTTCCCAGTGGCCGGTTTTTTCCCACAGCACACGGTCCATCATAAACGGACCTTTCACTTCCTGGTAATCGTACTCTTTCAGCTTGGTACGGACGAACACTTCCAGTTCACGGAAGATGGTCCAACCGTCGTTGTGCCAGAACACCATACCTGGCGCTTCTTCCTGCATATGGTACAGGTCGAGCTGCTTACCGATTTTACGGTGATCGCGCTTCGCCGCTTCTTCCAAACGCTGCAGATAGGCAGCCAGCTGCTTCTTGTCGCCCCACGCTGTACCGTAAATACGCTGCAGCATTTTGTTATCGCTGTTGCCGCGCCAGTAAGCACCGGAGATTTTCTGCAGTTTGAAGTGATGGCAGAAACGCATGTTCGGCACGTGCGGACCGCGGCACATGTCGATGTATTCTTCATGATGATACAAACCAGGTTGATCATCGTGGCTGATGTTTTCGTCAAGAATGGTGGTTTTGTAGCTTTCGCCACGCTCAGCAAACACATCACGTGCTTCCTGCCAGCTCACCTTCTTCTTCACCACATCGTAATTAGTCTCAGCCAGCTGGTGCATACGCTTTTCCAGCAGCTCAAGATCTTCCTGCGTCAGGGTGTGATCCAAATCGACGTCATAATAGAAGCCGTTATCGATCACCGGACCAATCGCCATTTTGGTATTCGGCCACAGTTGTTTAATCGCATGCCCTAACAGGTGCGCACAAGAGTGACGAATAATTTCCAGACCGGCTTCATCTTTGGCGGTGATAATTGCCACCTGAGCATCTTCGGTGATCGGATCAACCGCGTCCACCAGCTCGCCATTAACACGACCGGCAATACAGGCTTTCGCCAGGCCCGGTCCAATATCCAGAGCGATGTCCATCACGCTGACCGGACGGTCAAATACGCGCTGGCTGCCATCAGGAAGAGTAATTACTGGCATTTCATATCCTTAATTGCAGTGGTAAGCCACACGAAAGCCTACATGCAACATTGAGTTCTGTTTGAGTAACCCGGCGTAATGTCAGACCCACGTTGTCGGAATGACGCCAGGAATGTAAAGCGCCGGAGATAATAGCAGCTTTCTGCCGCGATCTAAACCCGCGAAAAATGCGCTAAGCCATCGACAGATAAAAAAAAACCGCTGCGCGGCGCTAGCCGGCAACGGTTTTTTCATCACGGCTCGCTTACATCGCGTAAGAAAGCTGGATGGTGGTTTTGGTGTCGGTACGATCCGGCGCAGACTCTGGCGGATTATTATTCCAGGTCACGTTGTAAGCCAGCTTCAACGCGAAGTGTTCGTTGATGGCCACCTGCAAGCCGGTTTCGGAGTTCAGCGTTGTATCTTCACCGAAGCTGCTCAACACGGAAACACCCTGGATGAATTTGGTCGTGTCAGTCAGTTGCCACTGGTAGCTCACAGCACCGTATCCCAGCGCCTTGGTTTCGTGACCACCTTCATGGAAATCATCGTAACGGACACCGGGACCGAATTCAGCTCGCAGCGAGTGCACAGGACCGTTCAGCAACTGGCGACCATAACCGGCAGTCAGAACATCGCGCGAATCATAACCGTTGAAACGGTCGCTCAACCAGCTCGCCTGACCGAACAGATAGTCCGCACTGTTCATATTGTAACGAGTACGACCACCGATGTTGTAAGTCTCTGAGGAACGCTCATCGTTGGATGAGTTGTTCGCGGCGTTGCCCCATAAGCTGTAAGCGGTGTTGGTCTGATACCACGTCATATTGGTTGAGGCGCTCAATGATGAACTGGTGGTATTCCCTGTCTGTGCCAAATAACCGGCTGACGCGCTGCCTTCAAACGGTTTTTTTGCCGTTGAAGGGTCATCCATAGAGGTAAAAACGGTGTTATCAGCAAATGCCTGGTGACAAAATGCTCCAGCAGAGAGCAATACAACAGCGGACAGCTTATTAAAGGCTTTCATTAAATGTGACCCGTACGGCAGTTTAAAAAAGAGTGAGTCTGAAGAGTTTTCCCGGCCAATCAATGCAATTTACGGTAAGTTTTGTAAAAAAGTATGAAGATGCCAGAAATGCCAGGTTCCGCGCTGGAACCGCATGGTTAATAGGAGCTTTCCCATTTCCGCTGCGCATTATAAGAGGCAATTAACCAAATAGCAGCCCAATTGATACAAGAATTTTCTGAAGCCAGTTGACGCAGATTTACGCTCCCTTTTCCCATCTGAATTGCGCAGAATTCGCTCTATCCGCAGCGCTGGTCTACGCTGAAATCTGTTCCATTACAATGAGGTGAATGATGAGTGACCACGACCTTAAACGTTACATTGTCACGCTAAGCTATTCCGATGAGAGCTTAGGCGATCTGCAATCCCTTAACAGCGTGATGGTCAGCGGCGGTTACACCACGACCTTGCATGATGATGAAGGTCATTCGCATGAGTTGGGAACCAACAGTTTTGGCATCATCAGTGCATTGGAACAACATGAGATCGCAGAACACGCCGCCGGGCTGGCGGATGTTGCCCTGCATCGTAAAGCGGAGGTGAAGATCACCACGCTGTCCGAATTTCTACAGTCAAAACCCTGACGCGCCACAAATAATCGCCTCACCACTGGTTTTGCTGAAGTTTTGAGCGCTACAATCAAACTTACGCAGCGAATAAAGAGGATTACCCAATGTGGTCAGCCATTAGTCGTCTGTTAAGCGAACACGCCGGTGAAGCTGAAATCACTGAACGTTACGAACTCCCTGGTGGCGATGTGCATCCTGCCTGGCGCCTCCGCTACGGCGATCTCGACGTTTTCGTTAAATGTAATACGCGCGATATGCTCACTCTGTTTAGCTGGGAAGCGGACCAGCTGGGCTTGCTGGCGCGGACACAGACGGTCCGGGTGCCTAAAGTATATGGCGTCGGGAATGACCGCGACAGCAGCTTTTTGCTGCTGGAATATATCCAGCCAGAGGCGCTAAACGAACAGAGCGCCTTCCAGCTTGGCCAGCAGTTGGCTCACCTCCATCAATGGAGCGAGCAACCGCAGTTTGGACTCGATTACGATAACAACATCACCACCTCCCCCCAGCCCAACAGTTGGCTACGACGCTGGTCGGTGTTCTTTGCTGAACAGCGTATTGGCTGGCAACTGCAACTGGCCGCTGAAAAAGGGGTGCAATACGGCAATACCGAATTGATCGTCGATTGCGTGCAACGCGCGCTGGCCAATCATCATCCTCAGCCTTCTCTACTTCACGGCGATTTATGGCCTGCTAACTGCGCGGATAGCAGCAGTGGGCCATGGCTGTTTGACCCCGCCTGCTATTGGGGCGACAGGGAGTGCGATCTCGCGATGTTGAATTACTACGTCGAATTGCCACGCCAGATTTACGAGGGATATCACTCGGTGTGGCCGCTGGCGGAAGGGTTTTCGCAGCGACAGCCCGTGTATCAGCTCTACTATTTGCTCAACCGCGCCAACGTGTTTGCCGGTAACTGGACAAACGCCGCACAATTCGCGATTGACCAGTTGTTAAATGAAGATGCATTGGGACAACGTCAGGCCAGGCCGGCCTGACGCCTTACAGCATGCCCAGTAATTTCAGGACAAAATAACCCGCAATAGCAATCACAATTGGCAGGATATAGAGCGGGAAAATTTGCAGCAAAATAGTATGTCGCGGGACATGGATCTTCTCTTCCAGCTGAGCACGTGTGCGCCCTTCAGCTCCTTTGGCTTGTTCAAGAATCAACTGATCTTCAATACCTTCCTTGATGTGACGCGACTGACGCCACATGCGCGCGCCTGACGCCTGCAGCGCAATGCCGACGAAAATCAGGATGTAGATGACCCAGAAGCCAATATTGGCACCGCCATGAAACTCCGGTATCGGTGAGTTTTGCCAAAACAGGTTCAAAAACGGCGTATTGAACTTGATCATGTCGACCATGACATGGACAAAATCAAGCATCACTGCATCAATGCCCGGCTGCTTTTCACTGTGTTTAAACATGAAGCCGAGAATTGAGATAATGGTGGATAGCAGCGCCGGAATAAAAATTACCCAGCCAGCCACTCGCTTAAGGATGGCGATGCGGCCAGCCTGTTGGTAAGTCATGGTGTCTCCCTTCACATACAATAGTTTTGCCCTAAGTCTACCTGCACTGCGGCTTTTTTTCCTGAAAAATGCGTAACCTGCCGTGAGTCGGATTTCCCGGCTGCGCATGATAAGGTAGGGCAAATTTCAAACGGAGCTGTTGTATGTCTTATCGTCGCCCGGTGTTGGCCGCTATTTTTGATATGGACGGATTGCTGATCGACTCTGAACCCTTGTGGGATCAGGCAGAACTGGATGTGTTTGCGAGTCTGGGTGTGGATATTACCCGCCGCCATGAACTGCCCGATACGCTGGGTTTGCGCATCGATCAAACCGTCCGTATGTGGTTTGAAGCTTTGCCGTGGAACGGCCCGGATCAGGCGGAAGTGACGCAACGTATCATTGCCCGCGCGCTGGCATTGGTTGAGGAGACGCGTCCATTACTGCCCGGCGTTGAACAGGCATTGCAACTTTGCCAGCAGCAGGGATTAAAAATCGCCCTCGCCTCTGCGTCACCGCTTTTTATGCTGGAGCGCGTGCTGGAGATGTTCGACCTGCGCAAATATTTCGACGCCATTGCTTCAGCCGAAAGCCTGCCGTACAGCAAACCTCATCCACAGGTCTATCTGGATGCGGCGACGAAGTTGGCGGTGGATCCGCTTAACTGTGTGACTCTGGAAGATTCGTTCAATGGCATGATCGCCACCAAAGCCGCGCGCATGCGTTCGATTGTGGTGCCAGCAGCCGAGTACGCGGATGATGCGCGTTGGGCGCTGGCCAATGTGAAGCTGGCGAGTTTGGCCGAGTTGAAAGCTGAGCATCTGTTCAATTAATTCTGATACACCTGTGCCGGGCCAGGACTCAGCCCCTCCATTCTCGTTGCCCATCTGTGGGCAACGCTTTGCATTGTTCCTGACACCCACTACGCCAATAACTGCGCGTATTTGATCACCCACACAATTAAATAAAACAACGTTTCATTTTTATTGAATTCACATCTCATCCTGCCTAAGATGCCCAAAGACCCGCTTCGGGACACTTCCTTCAACTTTGAGAGGTCTGAGATGGACGTTCGTCAAAGCATTCATACTGAGCATGCAAAAAATCTGGACACCGCCGGATTACGTCGCGAATTTTTGATCGAGAAAATTTTTGAGGCAGACCATTACACCCTCACTTACAGCCACATTGATCGCATCATCATTGGTGGTGTCATGCCAATCCAGCAGTCGGTGACGATCGGTGAAGAAGTCGGCAAACAACTGGGCGTGAGCTATTTTCTCGAACGCCGCGAACTGGGCGTGATCAATATTGGCGGGCCGGGCTTGATTGACGTCGATGGCAAAACCTGGGAGGTGGGCCATCAGGAGGCGCTGTATGTTGGCCAGGGAGCCAAAAGCGTGGTTTTCCGCAGCAGCAACGCCAACCTTCCAGCGAAGTTTTACTACAACAGCGCACCCGCACATACCCGTTATCCGGATAAAAAGATCACCCTGCAGGATGCAGTCAAAGCCACGTTAGGGGATGCCGCGACCTCAAACCGTCGCACCATTAATAAATTTATTGTGCCGGATGTGTTACCCACCTGCCAGCTCACCATGGGACTCACGCGTCTTGATGACGGCAATCTCTGGAACACCATGCCGTGCCACACCCATGAACGTCGTATGGAAGTGTACTTTTACTTTGATATGGCAGATGACAGCGCCGTTTTCCACATGATGGGCCAGCCGCAGGAAACGCGCCATTTGCTGGTGCACAACGAGCAGGCGGTGATTTCACCAAGCTGGTCAATTCATGCCGGAGTGGGCACACAGCGCTATACCTTTATCTGGGGCATGGTGGGCGAAAATCAGGTGTTCGATGACATGGACCACGTCAGCATCAGCGCGCTGCGCTAACAGGAGCGAAAGATGATCCTTAACGCATTTAATCTTGAAGGCAAAATTGCGCTGGTCACCGGCTGTAATACCGGTTTAGGTCAGGGGATGGCCTTAGGGTTGGCGCAAGCCGGCTGTGACATCATTGGCGTTAATCGTGCCGGTCCTGCCGATACACAGTCTAAAGTTGAAGCCCTGGGGCGCCGCTTTTGGTCGATTCAGGCCGATTTGACTCAGCCGAAAGGGGTGCCGCAGATTGTTGAACAAGCCGTGGCTCAGGCCGGACGTATCGATATTCTGGTGAATAACGCGGGCATCATCCGCCGTGAAGATGCACTCAACTTCAGCGAGCAGGACTGGGACGATGTCATGAACATCAACAGCAAAAGCCTGTTCTTCCTGTCTCAGCAGGTGGCGCGTCAGTTTATCGCTCAGGGCAACGGCGGCAAAATTATTAATATCGCCTCAATGCTCTCCTTTCAGGGCGGCATTCGCGTGCCCTCTTACACTGCGTCGAAAAGCGCGGTGATGGGTTTAACGCGGCTAATGGCAAATGAGTGGGCGAAACACGGCATTAACGTGAATGCCATCGCTCCTGGCTATATGGCGACCAATAATACCGAACAACTGCGTAATGATGAGTCGCGCAACGAAGAGATCCTTGGGCGCATCCCTGCCGGACGCTGGGGTGTTCCGGATGACATGATGGGTCCGATCGTGTTTCTGGCTTCTGACGCTGCAGATTATGTGCACGGCTTCACACTGGCCGTCGATGGTGGATGGTTAGCACGCTAACCTGTTCTTTTCCCGCGTCATTATGACGCGGGAAAGCGAAAAATATTAACGCTTCGTTACAGCGTCACCGTTCTATTTCACTGGATAAATCCCTATACTGGATGCATCGACAGTTTTTGCAGCCAGGTTTCATCATGACGGCCGAAGGCCATATCATTTTTGCCATTGCCAGCGCGATTTTTGCTAAGCGTGCGGAGCTGACGCCAGTCATGGCCAGCGCCGACTGGTGGCATCTCGTGCCTGCTGCACTGCTGACCTGTCTGCTGCCTGATATTGACCATCCTAAATCTGTGTTAGGCCAGCGCCTGAAATGGATCTCACAACCCATTGCGCGCGCCTTTGGTCATCGTGGATTTACCCACAGTTTGCTGGCGGTGGCGATAAGCCTGTGGCTATTCCAGATTAACGTTCCGGCGGACTGGTTCCTGCCTGCTGATGTTTTACAGGGGATGACGCTGGGTTATCTCAGTCACATCGTCGCCGACATGTTGACCCCCGCAGGCGTCCCCTTGCTGTGGCCGTGCCGCTGGCGTTTCCGTTTGCCGCTGCTCAATAGCCAGAAAGGCAATCAACTGGAGCGCGCACTTTGTCTCGCATTGGTCGGATATGCATTGTGGTTTCCCGCAGGTATGCCCTCTTTTGGTGCCAACGGTTGGCCCGAGCAACTGTTTAATACGCTGCAAAATGGTGTCGGTCGGCTAGTTAATGGCCAAAGTGGTCAATAACCAGGCAAATCAATCAATAAAGTTATAAACCATTCCTTTTGAGTATAAGCCTGCACTTTCCTGAACTGGTAACATTCCTGACATTCCCTGACGGGAACTTACTGTTTTCCGTGCCAGCCAAACGTGCTGCGCGGCACACCTCTGGAGTCGAGTATGGATTTTCCCCTCATTATTAATATCATCGCCTTCGTTGCGTTGCTGATTCTGTTGAATCGTATTGGCAACCAAAGCTGGAGCCTGTCGAAACGCGTGCTGACTGGCTTAGTGATTGGCGTGCTGTTCGGTCTGGCGCTGCAAACCATTTATGGCGAAAACAGCCCGGTGGTGAAGGATTCAATTAGCTGGTTCAACATTGTCGGCAACGGTTATGTCCAGTTGCTGCAGATGATTGTGATGCCGCTGGTGTTTGCGTCAATCCTGAGCGCTGTCGCGCGCCTGCATAATGCCTCTTCACTCGGCAAGATCAGCGTGCTGACCATTGGCGTATTGCTGTTCACCACCGCGATCTCCGCGTTGGTGGGTGTGATGGTCACCGGGCTGTTTGGCCTGAGCGCAGAAGGTCTGGTGCAGGGTGCGCAGGAAACCGCACGTCTGAGCGCGATCCAGAGCAACTATGTAGGCAAGGTTGCCGATCTCAGCACGCCGCAGCTGCTGCTCTCCTTTATCCCGAAAAATCCGTTTGCCGATATGGCGGGTGCTAACCCCACCTCGATCATCAGCGTGGTGATCTTCGCTGCCTTCCTCGGCGTGGCTGCATTGCAGTTGCTGAAGGATGACAAAGTCAAAGGCGAGCGCGTACTGGTGGCAATTGATACGCTGCAGTCCTGGGTGATGAAACTGGTGCGTTTGATCATGAAGCTGACGCCGTACGGTGTGCTGGCGCTGATGACCAAAGTGGTGGCGGGTTCTAACCTGCAGGACATCATCAAGCTGGGTGGTTTTGTGGTGGCCTCTTATCTCGGTCTGGCGATCATGTTTGGTGTGCACGCCCTGCTGCTGTCAGTGAACGGCATCAACCCGATGCGCTTCTTCCGCAAAGTATGGCCGGTGATCACCTTCGCTTTCACCAGCCGTTCCAGTGCGGCCAGCATTCCGCTGAACGTCGAAACGCAGACGCGCCGTCTTGGTGTGCCCGAATCGATTGCCAGCTTCTCGGCTTCCTTCGGTGCCACCATTGGTCAGAACGGTTGCGCCGGTTTGTACCCGACCATGCTGGCGGTGATGGTTGCACCAACGGTCGGCATCAACCCGTTTGATCCGATGTGGATTGCGACGCTGGTCGGTATCGTTACGCTGAGCTCAGCCGGTGTTGCCGGGGTCGGCGGCGGTGCCACCTTCGCAGCGCTGATTGTGCTGCCTGCGATGGGCTTACCGGTGACCCTGGTTGCGCTGCTGATTTCCATTGAGCCGCTGATCGACATGGGCCGTACCGCATTGAACGTCAATGGTTCGATGACGGCCGGTTCACTCACCAGCCGCTGGCTCGGTTTGACCGATAAAAGAGTGCTGGAAAGCGACGAGCACGCTGAACTGGCGCATCGCTAATTCCGACGCAGCAGAACAACGGCAGGCCTCATCGCCTGCCGTTTTTTTATGGCTGAAACTCCGCAATTCCCCCCGATCGTGGCGCTAGCGTCAGGAAAGCGTTAAGCATGGTAAACAGACGAAAAATCAGCCACTTTTCACTTGAGTTTTGTCGTCAGAAGGCTAATTCTGCTATCAGTCATAGCAGGAGAATCACCGATGAAAAACGTTATCGCCTCGGTGCTGGCGTTAACCTTATTAACGCCCGCCATTAGTTTTGCCCACCCTTACGGATGGGGCCCCGGCCCAGGTCCACATTGGGGGGGTGGCCCACGTTGGGGCGGTCCTGGTCCGCTGCGCTTCTTACCTGAGGCGGCGACAGCGGTGCTGATAGGCGGTCTCACTTATTACATGCTGAATGGCAACTACTACCAGCGTCAGGGTGATACCTACGTGGTGGTTCAGGCGCCTGAAGCGCCGCCAGAAGGCGGGATGCGCGTGCTCGATTTCAACGGAAAACGCTATTACGTGCAGGAAGGTCACTACTATCAGCGTGAGATGGGCGGCAATTACGTTGAAGTGCCCCGCCCGTACGGACTGTAAGCGTAAAACGAAAAAAGGCCCGTCATTGACGGGCCTTTTTGCATTCGGCAAGAATTACTGAGCAGCTTGCGGATCGGTATCGTAGTCTTTACAGCTCTGGAAACCGTAGTTCATGACACGGCCCACATCGTTGTAACTGACAAAGTAGGTCTGTGCTTTACCATCACGCTCGCCAATCACGTAAGTCTGGCAAGTACCACGGGCGTGTACCATGGTGATTTCAGTTGATGGAGCACCCGCAATCTGGCGAACCTGATCGCGCGTCATTCCTTTTTTCACATCCTTAACCACCGGCTTAGTCACATAGCTTTCCGCTTTGTCATAAGTCGTACAACCTGACAGAGCTACCAGCGTCACAGCGGCAGCGATACATCCCAGCACTTTATTCATCTTTATATTCCTCATTCTTTGTCCATGTCACACTAAGCCTGGAACATAAATCCAGATTAATCAAATCAATGGCAATGTTTTAGGCAATTTCTGAAACGTTAGTTTTTCGTAAAGTTGCTGTGTTGCCGCTTCACGCTTCGTATAATCCCCCGGCAAAAAAATCTCAAGACATCAAGAAAACAGAGGATCAATGACACCTGCACACTCTAATCGGCTGGTTTACGCCATTACGCTGGGCCTGCTCGCGGCACTTGGACCGCTCTGTATCGACTTGTACTTGCCCGCCTTACCTGAACTGGCGCGCGATCTGCATACCGAAACCGCCACCGCGCAGTTAAGTTTGACCGCAGGATTACTGGGCCTCGGCGCTGGACAATTGCTGTTTGGCCCGATGAGCGACAAGTTTGGCCGTATCCGCCCGTTGTTACTGTCGCTGGTGCTGTTATTTATCGCGTCGGTTGGGTGCGCGCTGGCAAAAGACATTCACTCTCTGTTGGTAGCGCGTCTGTTTGAAGGGAAGGTCTGGCGGGCGCAGGCGGTGCGGTATTATCACGCGCTATCGCTCGTGATATGTACAGCGGCCATGAACTGACTCGCTTCTTTGCCCTGCTGATGCTGGTGAATGGCCTTGCGCCAATTGGTGCACCGGTGCTCGGCGGTGTGTTAATGACGGTGCTGAACTGGCGCGGCATTTTTGTGGTGCTCGGTTGTATCGCTGTACTGCTGATCTTCCTTGCGCGCTGGAAACTGCATGAAACGCTGCCCGCCGAACGTCGCAGCCAGGGCTCAATCTTTTCCGCCTGGGCAGCGCTCGGCCAGGTGATCACTCATCGTCCCTTCATGGGCTTCTGCCTGACGCAGGGCTTTATGATGTCCGGCATGTTTGCCTACATTGGCGCTTCCCCGTTTGTATTACAGCAAATCTATGGCCTGTCGCCGCAGGCGTTTAGCTTCTGCTTCGCCGCCAATGGCTTCGGCCTGATTATTGCATCTCAAACCAGTGCACGCTTGTGCCCGCTGTGGGGTGAATATCGCGTGCTGAAAGGTGGACTGACGCTGGCATTCGTGGCGTCAGGTTGCTTGCTATTAGCTGGCCTGACCGGTGCACCATTGCCAATCATTCTGCTGGCACTGTTCTTCACCATCGCCAGTAACGGTGTGATTGCCACCACGGGTTCGTCATTGGCGATGCAAAGTCAGGGACATCGTGCAGGCAGCGCCTCGGCAGTGATTGGCGTCACCATGTTCACGCTTGGCGCAATTGCCGTGCCGGTGACCGGATTGGGCGGCACCTCGGTGGCGAGCATGACGGGCACTATCTTTGGCTGCTTTATGCTGGCAATTTTGATGTTCATCCTGTTGGCGCAAAAACCGAAAAGCGCCTGAAAAGCCTGCAAATAAGTGCGACAACAAGCCATGCGGCTTGTTGTTTGCCAGCGGAGGCGTTAGCTTTAGCAGATGATTCGTATTGTGCCGTCAGGCTACTGACTTGAGGAGAGGTTCATGTCACTGCAGCAGGAAATCATTGAAGCGTTGGGTGTTAAACCCGTTATCGATCCGCAACAGGAAGTCCGCGTCAGCGTCGATTTTCTGAAATCCTACCTGAAAGCCAATCCATTCCTGAAAACCCTGGTGCTCGGCATCAGCGGCGGACAGGACTCCACGCTAACCGGCATTCTGTCACAAACCGCCATTCGCGAGTTACGTGAAGAGACCGGCGACAAAGATTACACCTTTATTGCGGTACGTCTGCCGTATGGCGTGCAGGCCGATGAGCAGGATTGTCAGGATGCGCTGGCATTTATCCAGCCGGATCGCACCCTGGTCGTGAATATCAAGGAAGCGATTCTCGCCAGCGAGCGCGCGTTGAAAGAGGCGGGCATCGTGGTTTCCGATTTCGTGCGCGGCAACGAAAAAGCGCGTGAGCGTATGAAGGCACAATACAGCATCGCCGGCATGACCAAAGGCGTGGTGGTGGGCACCGACCATGCGGCCGAAGCCGTGACCGGTTTCTTCACCAAATACGGTGACGGCGGCAGCGATATCAACCCGATTTTCCGCCTGCACAAAGGTCAGGGAAAACAGCTGTTAAAAACCCTTGGCTGCCCGGAACACTTGTATCTGAAGCATCCTACTGCCGACCTGGAAGACGATCGTCCTGGCTTGCAGGACGAAGTGGCACTCGGCGTCACCTATCAACAGATTGACGCTTATCTGGAAGGCAAAACCATCGATGCCGCCGCCGCGAAGATCATTGAAGGCTGGTATCTGAAAACCGAACACAAACGTCGTCCGCCGATCACCGTGTTCGACGACTTCTGGAAAAAGTAACCGCTCTACGTTTCCCGCCGCTGTCGCGGGAAACGCCCTCCTCCTGCCGCTGACTGGCGAGAAAAGCATCACGCTGATATACTGGACAGACAACCAGTAATCGGAGTGTGTTTTGGTCAGACGTGCAGCCAGCCACCGCCTCGAATTTGATGCGGCCGCGATTTATCAATATCCCGAACATTTACGCCAATGGCTGGAAGGTTTGCCCAATCAGCCTGGCGTTTACACCTTTCACGGTGACAGCGCTAACCTGCCGTTATATATCGGCAAAAGCGTCAACCTGCGCAGTCGGGTGATGTCGCATTTTCGCACCCCGGATGAAGCCAACATGTTGCGTCAGGCGCGACGCGTCACCTGGATCCCCACCGCGGGCGATCTTGGCGCGCAATTGCTGGAAGCGCAGATGATCAAAACGCAGCAGCCGCTGTTTAATAAGCGCCTGCGCAAAAATCGTCAGCTCTGTTCGTTGCAGCTTGGCGATGGCGCTCCACAGGTGGTGTACGCCAAAGATCTCGACTTCTCGTGTTCACCGAATCTCTATGGCTTATTTCGCAGCCGCTTTGCAGCCATGGAAAAACTCAAGACGATTGCCGATGAACAGCGCCTGTGTCATGGATTGCTGGGATTGGAGCGGTTAACGCCGGGACGCGGCTGTTTTCGCGCCGCGCTAAAACGCTGTGCCGGGGCGTGTTGCGGTAACGAATCCTTTGAAGCCCATCAGCAACGTTTGCATCAGGCATTGGAAAAGATGCGCGTGGTGTGCTGGCCGTGGCAAGGCCCGGTTGGCATGGTGGAAGTAGGAACGGCGATGACGCAGATTCACGTTATCGATCACTGGTTCTGGCTGGGATCTGTTGCTACCGAAGCCGAAGCCCGTCAATTGCAGCGCGCACGCCAGGGTTTTGATCATGACGGCTATAAAATTTTGTGCCGCCCGCTGCTGTCCGGGGTTTTCCCGCTGATTGAACTCTAAAACAAAACCGCCGACGCTGCCCAAAGCATCAGATGCAGTGGACAACGTCGGCGGTCTCAAACCGATTAGCTAAACGGCTTATTCACCATCAGCCGGCGGTGGCGGCATTTTACCGTCATGCGGGCCTTTCTCTGTCAGACGTTTCTCAAAGTTGGCGTTGTACTGTTTTTTCTGCTCAGGCGTCAGAACGTTGTAAATCTTGTTCTGTGTTTCCATCATGCTCACCGCACGATCTTTCGCGTTGGCGGTCATTTTCTCAGCCTGCGCTTCGGCTTTCGCTTTATCGAAAGTATCTGAAGCGATGATGCTGTGGTTGGCACGACGCTCTTCCAGAGATGGACGTTTCATCTCTTTATGGCTGTCACGCATGATGGTCTTGATCTGCGCTTTCTGCGCATCCGTTAAATTCAGGCCTTTGAACATCATCTCCATACCGTGATGATGCATTGGCGGCTTGTGCATCGGTTTTTCGCTACCTGCTGGCGGTGGTGTCAGATTGTCCGCTGCAGCGTGGACGATGTTGGCAGCACCAAGAGCCATTGCAGTAGCCAGGAACAGGGAAGTGAGTTTACGCATAATATTTGTCCTTACTATTCAGTTTCATGACGACAAGGTGTGTCGCGTCTTCGGAAACAAGCATACGACGCCAAACGTCAACTACTCAGAGTCTGAGTAAAGCCCTGAAAGCATAAAAGACAGTAATCAGGCAATCATGGAGAGAAAGAGAAGAAATGCGTGAGGAATTGCAAAAGAGTATGACAATCAAACGGAAATGCGCAGGAATTAAGGAGGAGTGTAACGGTATTGTCGGATTTGCGGAAGGGAAAAATGGGTGAATTTTCTTCACCCACCTTATTTATAATGTCAGTGCCTGCGTTTGCTCGTTTTCTTCCACCAGCATCAGGCCAGCACGCAGTCCTGCGGCAACATTTGGGTTGGGAAACAGCACATATTCGCGCGCCTGTTGCACGTAATAGCGCTTCTCGCCCTCTTCTGCCAGCAACGTGCCCTGCGGGAAGGCGGTAAAGTTCAGGGTCTCTGGCCCCATGTGCAGCACAAACGCGTCGCCGTGGCGGGTAATCTGCTGCGCCACGCGATAGTGGCGGGGTTGTTCCCGCACCTCTGGCAGTGGCTCACCGTACAACAATGCCGCCAGCGCCAGCTGCACGGCCGCAAACTGGCTGAGATCATTTTCACCAAACGGCAGCGCTTTACCCAGCTCCAGCGTGCAACTGGCCGCATCGTGATGTTCACAGCTGTAATGGGTAAAGGTGCCGCCTGGGGAACGATGAAACACCAGCGCTTCCAGCTCAGCCGCCGCCAGCCAGTGCAGGAAATCCTGCGGCCACGGCTGAGGATTCAGCGGCATCACGCCGAAACGCGCATGGTATGAGCCGCGAATTGCGGTATGCAGATCGAGATGCCAGCGCACTTCATGATTGCGACACTCGCGCCAGAACTGTTCCAGCGCCTGCTCCAGCCGCAGCGTGCGTTGAGCTTCAGGCAAATCGGAGACCTTCTGCCAGCGCCCTCCGAACAAACGGTTAATGTCATATTGCTGATAGCGCTTGCCGCTACGTAGCGCATCGGGATTGCCCAATATCACCAGCAAGCGCACCGCTAACGGTTGTTCTCCGCGTAGCAGTGGCGTCAGCAACAGGTTAAGAATCTCAACCGGGGCCGTTTCGTTGCCGTGGACGCCCGCTGACAGTACCAGCGCCTGATGCGTCGGTGCATGGGGGGTCAGGGATAGAATGCCCTCATCATGCCACTGCCACTGTAAATGGGCATTGCTGCCCTGCCGCTGCTGCGGCGGCTTACCTGACAGGGTTTGTTGTAGAAAATCCTGCATGTACACTCCTTTTCAACTCAGAAGCTTCACTTACCCTCTGAGGTTAACGCTGAAATGCGTAGACACTGCCTAAGTCTAGCAGCTGTGTCAGCTCATCCAGCGCGGTGCGTCCTTCACGCAGTAATTGCGGATCGGCCAAATCGGCTTGCGTGAGGCGATCGCGGTAGTGGCGATCCACCCAGCTGTTCAGGGTGTTGAACAGGCGATCATTCATCAATACCGCTGGATTCAGGGCCTGACGCTCTGCTTCATTCAGTACCACGCGCAAACGCAGACAGGCTGGTCCGCCGCCGTTACACATGCTCTCACGCAGATCGAACACCGTGAGTTCGCGAATTGGCCCGCCGCTCTCCACCAGCCCGGTCAAATAGCGCCATACGCCGGCGTGCTGGCGTGACTCTTCTGGCAGCACCAGTCGCATGCCACCTTCAGGATGCTGCAACAGTTGGCTGTTAAACAGATAGGTATTCACCGCGTCGGCTACTGACACTTTATCGCGCGGCACCACAATCGGCTGGAAACCGGGCACCCGCGCAGCCAGCTGTTGTAATAACGCCGGCTGATCGACAAACGCCTCTTCATGGCAGAACAGCACCTGCTGGTTGCTGACGGCGATGACATCGTTGTGGAATACGCCCTGATCGATCACCAGCGGGTTTTGCTGAGCAAACAGCGTGCGATCGTCGTCGAGCTGATGCAGGCGCGCCACCGCGGCACTGGCTTCCCGCGTCTGACGTGCCGGATAACGTGCCGGTGCAGCACCCTGCTGTTGACCATCACGACCATAAACAAACAGCTGAACACCCGCATCGCCGTAGTCCGCACCAAAGCGGTTATGGTTGGCGGCACCTTCATCGCCAAACAGCGCCACCTGTGGCAAAGCATCATGCACGCTGAAATGTTGTGGATCGCGGAAAATGGCGCGCAGCAAGTCGGCGGTTTCCGGCGCTTCGATGGCACGGTGGAATTTATTGTTGAGGTTAGCCACGGTGAAGTGCACGCGGCCATCGGCGCTATCAGCCGAAGGCGATACGGTGGCAGCATTCGCCACCCACATTGCCGAGGCAGAACTGGCAGCAGACAACAGCTGCGGCGCCTGCTGAGCCGCTTTCGCCAGTACCTGTTCGTCCGAGCCAGCAAAACCGAGCTGGCGCAGTAGCGGGATATTCGGCCGCTCATGCGGCGGGATCACCCCTTGCACGTAGCCCATGTCCGCCAGCGCCTTCATTTTCAACAGGCCCTGCTTTGCGGCCAGGCGCGGGTTTGAAGGCTGCAGCTGATTGCGCGTCGACGCTTCATTACCGAAAGAGAGCCCGGCGTAATGGTGCGTCAGGCCGACCAGTCCATCAAAATTGGCTTCAAACGCTTTCATTATTCAGCTCCTTCCGCGGAGAAATCGAGTCCCGGCGATAAGCTGCCCGGTAAGGCCAGGCTTGGGCTCTCCAAAGATGCCATCGGCCACGCGCAGTAATCCGCAGCATACCAGGCACTGGCGCGATGGTTACCGGACGCACCCACACCGCCAAACGGCGCTGAACTGGCGGCACCGGTTAACGGTTTGTTCCAGTTAACAATGCCGGCACGCGCTTCCAGCAGCAGCTGATCGAACTGCGCACGCTGCGGAGAGATCAAGCCGCAGGACAAACCGTAACGCGTCTGGTTAGCGATACGAATTGCCTGATCGTACTCGTCGTAACGGATCACCTGCAGCAGCGGACCAAACACCTCTTCGTCAGGCAGTTTCGCCACGTCGGTCATCTCAATGATGCCTGGAGTGATAATGGCGCTGTCGCGGTCGGGCCAGTGCATCGCTAGCAACACCTTACCGCCCAGATCGATACGCTGCTGCCAGGCTGCGTAAATATGTCCGGCGGCGGCAGGTGAAATCACGCTGCCCATAAAGGGTTGCGGTTCAGCATTCCATGCACCAGGTTGCAGACGTCCGGCCACTTCCACCAAACGCTGCAGGAAGGCATCGCCTGCTGCTCCGCTTTTCACCAGCAGACGACGTGCACAGGTGCAGCGCTGCCCGGCGGTAATAAAGGCAGACTGAATCGCGATGTGTACTGCACCATCAAGGTCTGAAGGATCTTCAACAATCAGCGCATTGTTACCCCCCATCTCCAGCGCCAGCATTTTCTCAGGCTGACCGGCAAACTGGCGATGCAGGTGATAGCCTGTTGCGGCGCTGCCGGTAAACAGCAGACCATCGATTTGTGGCTCATGCGCCAGTGCCTGACCGGTTTCGCGCGCGCCCTGCAACAGCGCTATCACGCCCGCTGGCAGTCCCGCCTGCTCCCACAGCTCAATGGTTTTCTCTGCTGTCATCGGCGTGAGTTCACTTGGCTTAAATACCACGCAGTTACCCGCCAACAGCGCAGGAACGATATGACCGTTCGGCAGATGACCAGGGAAATTGTAAGGACCAAACACGGCAAGCACGCCATGCGGGCGATGGCGTAGCGAACTTTCGCCGTCGGCCTGCTCTCCGGTACGCGTGTGGTAGGCTTTCACCGAGATGGCGATTTTGTTGATCATTGCCTGCACTTCGGTCAGGGTTTCCCAGCGCGGCTTACCGGTTTCTTTGGCGATGGTCTCTGCCAGTGCAGTTTTGTGGCTCTCGAGTAATGCGGCGAAGGCTTCCACTACCGCCTGACGCTCCGCAAACGGCTTGCGTGCCCACGCGGGAAAGGCCGCGCGTGCCGCTTCACAAGCCGCCGCCACTTGCGCACCTGTCGCTGCCCGACCCTGCCACAATGTTTCACCGTTCACCGGGTTTTGTTTGGTTAACGCTTCCGCGCCGCCTGTCAGCCATTGACCATTAATGAAGTGCGTCATGCTTTTTTCTCCTCGCGGCACAGCGTGACCACACGCAATGCATCGCCATAATCGCAGCGCAACGCCGTGCGCTGATGTTCATTGATGCGGACTTTTCCGCTCGCCATATCGACAGGCAGCAGCGCCACACGGAAATGCTGGTAATCACCGTTGGCGACCAGACACAGCGGCCAGCTTTCGTCCGCTTCCCCGGCTTCGGCCTGAAGCAAATGGCTTTTACGAATGGCGCGAATGCGATCAATCTCGCACTCCAGCGTTGGGCCGCCGTCGAAGATGTCGACGTAATTGAGATAACGAAACCCTTCGGCTTCCAGCACGGCGCGCGCGGGGGCCGTTTTCGGATGCACTTCACCAATCACCTTCTGCGCCGCTTCGCTGAGATAGTGGATATACAGCGGATGCTTTGGCATCAGCTCGGCAATAAAGGCTTTCTGCCCGGTGCCGCTGAGGAAATCGGCCTCACGAAACTCCATGGAGAAGAAACGGCTACCGACGCTGTCCCAGAACGGGGAATGACCGCTGTCATCGCTGACTCCGCGCATCTCCGCCACCACATGCTTCATAAAGCGGTCGCGGAAATTTGCCATAAACAGGAAACGGGATTTCGACAGCAGATGGCCATTTTTGCCATCACGATAATCGGGATCGAGGAACAGGGTGCACAGCTCGCTGCTGCCGGTGTGATCGTTACTTAACGACAGTGTTGGCAAGCTGGCATAAACGTTTAACTCTTTCGAAGCGTGCACCTGGGTGCCCACACGGAAGTTGTACCACGGGTCTTGCAGGCCCACGGCCACCTCAATGGCACAGATGCCGACAGCGCGATTGTCTTCGCTGTCGGCCAGCACAAATACATAGCCTTGTTCAGCACGCGATAACGCGCCCTGCCAGGTGAGCAGAGAACGCTCGATTCGCGCTTTCAGTGTATCGCTATCGGCGGGCAGCGAAGTTAAGCCGCCCCCGGTTTTGCCCGCCAGCGACAGCAACTGCGCAAGGTCGTCACGTTCGACGGGGCGAATCACCATCATGATGCAGCTCCTGTGAGCACACGAGCGCAGGCACGTTCAAAGCGCGCCAGTCCCTCTTTCACTTCCGCTTCGCTGATATTCAGCGCTGGCGCGAAACGCACCACGTTAGCACCGGCAATCAGCACCATGACACCTTCTTCAGCCGCCGCCAGGTTGAATTGCTTCGCTTTCCCGGCAAAATCTTCATTCAGCACGGCTCCAATCAACAGCCCAAGACCACGAACTTCTCTAAAAATCGGCAGGCGCTGATTCATCTCCTGCAAAGCATCGACAAACCACTGGTGGCGCTGCGCCACGCCCGCCATAAAATCGGGTTGGTTTATCAACTCCATCACTTTACCGGCGACGGCACCCGCCAGCGGGTTACCGCCGTAGGTGGTGCCATGGGTACCCACGCCCATCACCAGCGCCAGATCTTCGCGCGTCAGCATCGCGCCAACCGGGAAGCCGCCACCGAGCGCTTTGGCGGTGGTCAGGACGTCCGGCGTCACGCCATAATGCATGTAAGCATACAGCGAGCCGGTACGACCCACGCCGCTCTGTACTTCATCGAATATCAGGGTCGCCTGATGTTTATCGCACAGTTCACGCAGGCCGCGCAGGAAAGCAGGATCGGCAGGCAAGACACCGCCTTCGCCCTGAATCGGTTCAACAATCACGGCACAGGTCTGGTCATTGATCAGTGCTGCCGCAGGGGCGAGGTCGTTGAAGTTGGCGTGCTGAATCGCCGGAGGCAGCGGTGCAAAATCACGTGAGTAAGCCGGTTGTCCACCCGCTGAAACAGTAAACAGCGTGCGTCCGTGGAAAGCATTATTGAAGGCTACAATGCCGTTTTTCTCTGCGCCAAAACGATCGTGCGCCACTTTACGGGCCAGCTTCAGTGCAGCCTCATTAGCTTCCGCCCCGGAGTTACAGAAGAACACGCGATCGGCGAAGGTGGCGTCAATCAGCTGTTTAGCCAGACGTAAAATAGGTTCGTTAGTATAGCCATTGCCGGTGTGCCACAGCTTACTCGCCTGCTCGGTCAGTGCCTGTTGCAAAGCCGGGTGTGCATGTCCCAAAGCATTCACCGCGATGCCGCCTGCAAAGTCGATGTAATCCTTACCTTGCTGATCCCAAAGGGTTGAGCCTTCAGCACGCACCGGTACGAAAGCCGCGGGGGCGTATACCGGCATCATCCATTGATCAAAATCGTGACGTGAAACCTGCAGTGACATAGCCATTTCTCCTGCTCCACCTGAGTGAAGCTATTGTTTTAAAATTGTTAAAATCTGATGTGTCGCAGCACTACTGTAGAGTGCAGTAAGCGTGCCAGCTAGCGGAAAAAATGCATAAACGGGTTTGGGTAACGCAATATCAATGAGTTACACCAGATCGCTATTCACATAAAATGCATAAAAAGTGAATATCAGTCTGATGAAGATGGGAGAGCAGCAATTTATTTAGCAGATTTATGCATTCACAAAATGAAATAGCGCTTTTGTGATCGCACAGGGAATATTTCGCCAAAATGTCGCGGCTGTCGCCCTGTTTTAGGGCAATTTGTGCATTTATGGTGCGCAAGTGTGCAGGAAGTGTGCAGCCAAATGGGCAAGTAAAGGCAGGGCCGATTCGCCGCTAATTAACAATCTCGTTGCATATTTGGCTGTATTTTGAACAGCCATTTAATTAAACGTGAGTTAAACGATATTTAGTGACTAAGGTTATTATCAGAACAGAAATAAAAGGATACAAACACATTAACCAGATAATTACCATGCTAATGATTAGGTGGTTTTCTATATTTGTTATTGAACAATAAAGCATAGGCTTGTGCTATTTAACCCTCAAGTAAAAGCGGTGATTTACTTTTCTTTAATTTTACTAAAAACCAATAAAAACAATGTTATATGTATTTATATTGGTCAAATGAATGACGGAATTGAGATAAGTTTCTCCAATATAAAATCCCATATAATGGAAGTTAAGATTAAAAATCACACAAAAAGCCAATTAGAAATATTTAGTTACATATATTGCACTGTTGATCTTGAACCTTTTGTGTCATTTTCTTTTCACCCCGACTACGGGGACACAATTAAAAAATATCACAGGGTAAATTATAAATGATGAAGCGCTCCTTACTGGCAGCAGTGATGCCTTTACTGCTGGGACTTTCTTCGGCTCAGGCCGCCGAAATCTATAACAAAGATGGCAACAAACTGGACCTGACCGGCAAAATCAACGTTTCGCATCTGTTCTCGGATAATGACAGCCAGAACGGTGAAGTCTCTTCCTATGCCCGTCTGGGCTTTAAAGGCGAAACCAAAATTAATGACCAACTGACCGGTTACGGCCAGTGGCAATATCAATACAGCCTGAGCAACTCAGAAGGCAGCGATGCTAACACGGGTAACAAAACCCGACTGGGCTTTGCAGGTCTGAAAATCGCGCAGTTCGGTTCAATCGACTACGGCCGCAACTACGGTCTGGTGTATGACGTTCTGGGTTACACCGATATGCTGCCATACTTTGGTGGTGATTCCGGTTACACCGATGCCTTCCTGTCAGGCCGTTCTACCGGTGTGCTGACCTGGCGTAACAAAGATTTCTTCGGTCTGGTGAAAGGCTGGAACTTTGCCGCGCAGTACGAAGGCAAAAACGAGCGCTCTGATAGCGCGACTGCCAGCAACCTGGCGGTACGTCGTTCGAATGGTGACGGCTTTGCGCTGTCAACCTCTTATGACTTCGATTTCGGCCTGAGCCTTGTCGGTGCTTACGCTAATCTGGATCGTGTCACTGCACAGAACACCGCGACCTACGGCCGTGGCGATAAAGCGCAGAGCTGGGCAGCCGGTCTGAAATATGATGCTAACCAGATTTACCTGGCGACCATCTATGGCGAAACGCAGAATGCAACGCCGATCGGTAACAACGGTTTCGCTAACAAAGCGGTTAACTTTGAAGCCGTTGCACAGTATCAGTTCCTGAACGGCCTGCGTCCTTCACTGGGCTATGTGTCTTCTCGCGCGAAAGATGTTGAGAACAACGTGGGCGATACCGATCTGTTCAAATACGTTGCCGTTGGCGTGACTTACTACTTCAACAAGAACATGTCTGCTTATGCAGAATATAAAATCAACCTGTTGAAAGATAATAACGCGTTGAACATCAACACTGACGACGTAACTGCTGTTGGTCTGGTGTATCAGTTCTAAGAGAGTATCCCTCATTGCATACCGGCTAGTGTCGGCTGGGTATGAGCCAGGGGCAGCGTAAGCTGCCCTTTTTTATTGTCGTTATACAGGTACTCAATCGTGATTGAGGACGCGATAACTGACTGTTTCCGTTATTACTCTTCATGATTTTACACTCATGGAGACAACGCTAATGAATCGATTTTGTATTTGTGCACTTATGCTGATGATGTGTGCGTCGCTTGCACAGGCCGCAACGGGTTTTCGTCAGATAACACTTGATAGTCAAGGCAATCGTCCGCTCAATGTTGCGTTTTGGTATCCCACTGCCGCCACGGGCGTCTTTGAAGATGTGGGTGAGAACCCCGTGTTCTATGGTGAGCCGATGTTACGCAATGCAACGCCTCGTCCAGGACAGCATCCTTTAGTCCTTCTGTCTCACGGCTATGGCGGTAGCTGGCGTAACCTCAACTGGTTGGCGCATGCACTCACTGTGCAGGGATACATCGTCGCTGCCCCCAATCATCCCGGTACAACAACTGAGAATCACGATCCTGCTACTGCCCGGAAACTTTGGCTGCGTCCAGATGATATCAGCCGGGTACTGGATCGGTTATTGGCAGACGAACACCTGGCAGGAAAGGTCGATTCGTTGCGCATCGCCGCAATCGGCCACTCACTCGGAGGGTGGACAGTAATGGAGTTAATCGGTGCCCGGTTTTCGTCGAACAGATTTGTTCAGGATTGTCAGAACCACGCGCAACTAGCAGACTGTCAATTGATTGAAACGTTGGGTATCAGCAATACAAATACCGCTTCTTTATTAGATGCTCAATTACGTAATCCACGTATTAAAGCGGCCGTATCGCTTGACCTTGGTCTGGCGCGCGGATTCACACCTGAGAGCCTGGCAAGGGTTTCTGTGCCAGTGCTGGTGTTATCCGCAGAACAAGACAGTGTTGAACTTCCCGCCTCACTGGTATCCGGCTATCTGGCGCAGTATCTTCCGCCGCAACAGACATCGTTTTCACGTATAAGAGGCGCAACCCACTTTAGTTTTATGCAGCGCTGTAAACCACATGGTGCTGAGTTAATCGAACAATCTTCCCCTGGTGAGGGCTTCGTTTGCCGGGATCAAGGCAGCCTCACCCGCGCCGATATTCATCAGGAGTTAATCGCCCGTATCACTCGCTTTCTGACAGCGGCATTGAACTCGCCTGCTGACGAAATGCACTCGGCGTCTGTCCGCTAATGCGTAAAAACTCGCGATTGAAATTTGATTTAGTGGTGAATCCTGACGCCAGCATCACCTCCGTAACCGGCAGTGAACTGCTTCGAAGCAACTGCTGCGCATGAGCGATGCGAAAACCATTTATCCACTGAGAAACATTGCAGTGGTAAGTCGCATTGATCGCACGTGAGATATGACGCGAGGGAATACCGGATTTGCGTGCTAACAGATTCAACGTGAGTTGTGTATTAAGGAACAGGTCATCCTGCCGCAGTCGATTTTCCAGTTGCAGGCACAAGGCTGCCTGCTCAGGCGTCTGCAACGGAGAAGAATCGGGCAGTACTGTCTCAATACTCACTTCCCGGGGGCGGGTCCGTGCTGCAAGTACAATCGCCAGACTAAGCAAAGGCAGCATTAAACTTTGCAGTATCGCGATGATTTGCGGCACAAGCTTGCCCTGATGCAAAGTGAATTCGAGCGCCACCAGCAAATCTGTCATACCAGAGAAGCAAAGAAAAACACCGGCGGTAAGAGCCATTCTTGCCGCCAGCCCGACTTCACCAATGCGCGCATCGCTAAATCGATCCCCACCGCCTAAGCCCATAAGAATCAATGTCGCCCCGTATCCGATATAAAGCACAAATAGCGCGCTATCAATGGCTTCTGGCCAGCACTGCATAATGATGATGGCCAGCGCGGGCGGGACGATTTTCCAGCGTGAATATTGATGAGTCGTATGCGGGCTGAAACAGTGCCAGGCCAGCGCCGGGATTAGCGTTGCTAATAACACGCGCAAAGCAATGAGTGGTGTTGACGGCCAGATCCAACGTAATGCTCCCACCGCCAGTAACAGTGAGCAGACGACCAGAAATAGCAGCGTGGTTTGGTGGCGCTGCTTATCGTTCGCAGCTAAGGTCACGATTAAAATTAGCAGCACCAGTAGCGTAACCAGCGGAACCGGAATTGAAGGCATGTAGTAAGAATCCATTCTTGACAATAAGCCGCTATATTACCAGGTTCATGCACTGAAGTGGCGGGAGTTTCTTCGATGGCCGTTACTAAGGCGTCATCAGATCGAAACGATTATCCTCACCGGAATCGATGCTAAACGGTTCCTGAATTTGCAGCGTAATCCAGTTGGAGGTCACCCGACTGCCCTTGCTGTCTTCCAGTGTCACAGACAGACGATAGCTGTTGGTGGCGTCCGATGCGCTATTCCATGCGGGCATGATGATGCTCCAGCCTTGCGGATCATTCGGATTAGCGCCCGGCGTGAGGCTTAACGCCTGGGTATCGCCCTGCCACGTCACCCTGGTTATCGGATTCGCATTACGGATTTGCAATTTCAGCGGCAGGCTTTCGCCGCCGTTTAATTGCCATGGCGGTGTGGCGAGGAATACCGATAAGGTTTTGCGCTGACGATACTCCACCACCGGCGTATTGTTGCGCGTCACCATGTCGTAACGGCTGCCGCGCAGAGAACGCGCTTCGGCCACGTTATCGGCACTCAACTGCTGGCTCAGCGGCACACCAAAACGATAGTTGAGATGCAAACCCAGCTGATCCTGACTTTCACCTTCATTACTGGTTTTGTGGCTAGCAGAAAATGTCACCAGCGGTACTGGGGTGTATGAGACGCCAAAAGTTAGCGCCGAAGGATTGTGATAGGTATTGCCGCTGCTAAACAGATCCACATCATTGCCCAGGTACTGCTCCCAACTCACTGACATACCAAGCTGGCGATAAAACGGCAGGTAGCCCTGAGTGGTGAAATCGTAGCCGCGTGCTAAACGCTGCTGCTGAAAGGGATCGCGGTTTTGCCAGCCCGATAGCGGTGTGTAGTAGTTAGCCGAGAAGCGCAGGTAATCACCCCAGGCTTCTGTGCCCACTGAAGCGCGCTGCAATCCGCTGTTGAACATGCGATCGACAAAACCGTTGTAACCAAGCAGCCATTTGCCCGCCGTCCAACGTTGTCCTAAGCCGATATTGCCCACCAGCCCATCATCCGTTTGGTGGAAGCCCACCTCACTAAACGTCAGATATTGATAGCGATCGGCCCACGGCGTAAGCAGAGAAGCGCCACTGCCGGTGAAGTTACCATCCATATCAACGTTAAAATCGATCTGCGCTTTACCATAAGGCGATAGCAGAGATTGGCCCTCATCCACCACGCGGTTTGCCACCTCATCGCGGAAATGGTTAAACGCCCAGATACCCGCCTGATGACCAAAAGTGTTGTCACTGGTGCTGTCCTGACTGGCTTCACCAATGCTCTTAGCGATGGTCGCCAGATTTTTGCTGAAAGCCGCATTTTCATCTTCATAGCCGAGTGCAGGCAGATCGCTGGCCATTTTCTGGAAGCGTTCGGGATCGCTAAAAGGCGCATCAGCGACATGCGTGTCAGTGACGAGCGCCAGAGCAGGCGCGGTGAAAAGCAGCCCCGTTGCAGCGGGCAACATACGCAGTGATTTAAAAGCAGAGAAAACAGATGTCATAGCAAAAACAGGCTTTTATCCAGTTTAGAATTTGAAGTGGCTCACAAAACTGTACTGGAATACCCTAACACATTCTGCCGATATTGCAGAAAAAGCCGGGCTGAATTAGGACATTGCCTGATTCGCAAAAGGCATCATCTTATCTTGATAGCCACATCGCTCCACAGAGCGCCCTGCGTAAAGCCCCGCAAGACGCTCACGGCTGCTGCGATTAGGAGAAGATCAACCCGCCATCCACATTGATGGTTTGGCCGGTGATGTAGCGCGCATCATCCGACGCGAGAAACGCCACCAACCCGGCGACATCTTGCGGCTGTCCGGCGCGTTTCAGCGGAATATTTTCCACCCACTCCGCCATCAACTCGCCTTTGCCATACTGCTTTTTATCGCTGCTAAGGATTTCTCCCCACACGCGATCGTTGTAATCCCACATCTCACTTTCGATGATACCCGGACAGAAAGCATTCACGGTGATGTGCGACGGCGCCAGTTCCAGTGCCAGGCTCTGAGTAATGCCGATAACACCCATTTTACTGGCCGCATAGTGTGGCGTGTAAATAAAGCCCTGTCGCCCCTGCCCGGATGAGGTGTTGATCAGGCTGCCGCTGCCCTGCTTCACCATGTACTTTGCCGCCTCACGGCAACACAGCCAGACGCCGGTGGTGTTCACAGCCAGAATTTTTTCGAAATCGCTCTTTGGCATCGCGTCAAAGCGATCAATAGTGATCACTCCGGCATTCTGAATCGAGACATCAATGGTGCCAAAGCGCTCCGCCGCCTGCTGATAAAGCTGCTGCACTTCGGCCTCATTGGTCACATCCACCTGCAGCGCCAGAATCTCGCTGCCATACTGTTCTTCCAGCGCCCGCGCTGTGGTGAATACCCGGTCCGAGTTGGACACCATTACCAGCCGAGCGCCATCGCGCGCAAATCGTGCGGCGATGCCCGCGCCAATGCCGCGGCATGCGCCGGTAATCACCACCGTTTTCCCACTAAAATCGCGTGTCATATTGCCTCCTGTTATCCGTGCGTTGCTTCAGGCAGGGCGGCCGATTGCTGCTTTTTTTCATGTCTGCGCAGCAGCACCACCTTACTTTGTAATTTTTGCTGGAACTGGTCGATGACCACGGCGGTGACGATCACCAGTCCTTTAATCACCATTTGCCAGAAATCGCTGACGCCCATCATCACCATGCCATCGGCGAGGAACACGATGACAAAGGCACCGATGATCGAACCTGATACGCGCCCGCGCCCCCCTGCTAACGCCGTTCCGCCCAATACGGTTGCACCGATGGCGTCCATCTCGAACATGTTGCCGGTCATCGGGTGCGCGGTTTGCAGTTGGGATGCGACGATCAATCCCACCAGCGCAGCACATAAACCGGAGAAGGCATAGACAAACACTTTGACCTTAATGATCGGCACACCGGCCAGGCGTGCCGCAGATTCATTGCCGCCGGTGGCATAGATATAGCGGCCCAGCGGGGTTTTACGTGTCAGATAAAGGCCGAGCAGCAGGAAGCCGATCATTAACCAGATTGGGATGTAGACGCCAAGCACACTGCCCGATCCCAGCAACGCGCAACCGGTATTACCCACTGCTGGCATCCCCACCAGATTGGCGTAGGTACTGCCATCGTTGAACAGCAGCGCGGCCCCACGAGCCACATACATCATGCCGAGGGTGCAGATAAAGGGTGCCACGCCCAGACGCGTCACCACGGTGCCGTTGATCAACCCCAGCACGATGCCGAACAGCGCCACCACCAGAATCACTTCCGGCACGTTAAAGAACAGCGTGTTGCCGCCCCACAGCGGCACACCATTGGTGAGCAAAGCCCCCGCCACCATGCCGCAAATGCCCGCCACCGCACCGACCGACAGATCGATGCC
>NZ_SZZV01000029.1:0-41986 GCF_009829935.1 Pantoea sp. Seng
CTGCATTTTGCGCGGTGACTATTCCGTGGGTGAGTTCTACTCCGTGGCGCTGACCAGCGGCCGTCAGCAGGCGGATACCGGCACCAAGATGATCCACATTGGTAAGAACACCAAGTCGACCATCATCTCGAAAGGGATCTCTGCCGGTAAGAGTGAGAACACCTATCGTGGTCTGGTGAAAATCATGCCAACCGCGACCAACGCGCGTAACTTCACCCAGTGTGACTCGATGCTGATTGGTGCCGAATGTGGTGCGCACACCTTCCCATATGTGGAAACGCGCAACAACACGGCACAGCTGGAACATGAAGCCACGACCTCGCGTATTGGTGAAGACCAGATGTTCTACTGCCTGCAGCGCGGCATTAGCGAAGAAGATGCGATCTCAATGATCGTCAACGGCTTCTGCAAAGACGTTTTCTCCGAGCTGCCACTGGAATTCGCCGTGGAAGCGCAAAAACTGTTGGCTATCAGCCTTGAGCACAGTGTGGGCTGATGCCACACGCGTTGCCGGAAGCAATGTGAAGGAAAGAGTATGTTAAGCATTAAAGATTTACAGGTTAGCGTTGAAGACAAAGAGATTTTGCGCGGTCTGAACCTTGAAGTGAAACCAGGCGAAGTCCACGCCATCATGGGCCCTAACGGCTCAGGTAAAAGTACCCTGTCTGCAACGCTGGCAGGTCGTGAAGATTACGAAGTGACCGGTGGTTCTGTCAGCTTCCATGGCAAAGACCTGCTTGAGCTGGAGCCAGAAGAGCGCGCGGGCGAAGGCATCTTCATGGCGTTCCAGTATCCGGTTGAAATCCCGGGCGTCAGCAACCAATTCTTCCTGCAGACCTCTGTGAATGCAGTGCGCAAATACCGTGAGCAGGAAGAGCTGGATCGTTTTGATTTCCAGGACTTCATCGAAGACAAAATTAAACTGCTGAAGATGCCTGAAGATCTGCTGACCCGTTCAGTGAACGTCGGCTTCTCCGGTGGTGAGAAGAAGCGTAACGACATTCTGCAGATGGCTGCTCTTGAGCCAGAACTGTGCATCCTGGATGAAACCGACTCCGGTCTGGATATCGATGCGCTGAAAATCGTCGCTGAAGGCGTTAACAGCCTGCGTGACGGTAAGCGTTCATTCATTATCGTGACCCACTACCAGCGTATCCTGGATTACATCAAGCCAGATCACGTGCACGTGCTGTATCAGGGCAAAATCGTTAAGTCTGGCGATTTCTCGCTGGTTAAACAGCTGGAGGAGCAAGGCTATGGCTGGCTTACCGACGAAGAGTGATAACGCCCTGCAACAGTGGCATCACCTGTTTGAATCGCGCGGTGAGGTGCGTTCTCTGCAGGCACAGCAGCACTGGCAGCAATTAATGCGTGTCGGCTTGCCGACCCGTAAGCATGAAAACTGGAAATACACCGCGCTGGATGGCCTGTTCGCCAACCAGTTTGTGTTGCCAGAAGCGCAGACCGTGACGGCGGAACAGGTTGCTGAGCTGGCGCTACCGGTGGATGCGGTGCGTCTGGTGTTTGTTGATGGCCGCTTCCAGCCTGAGCTGAGCGCGCGCGACACCGATCTGTTTGACGTGCAGCACAGCCGTGCGGCTGAACGCCGCCCGTTGCCGGCTGCGGTGCAGCCAGAAGTGTTCCTGCATCTCACCGAAAGCCTGGCGGAAGAAGTGACTTCCATTCGTCTGGCGCGCGGCAAATCGGCGGCACGTCCGCTGTATTTACTGCACATCACCAGCGGCAAAGCCGATGCGCTGAACACCGTTCATCACCGCCATCATCTTGAGCTGGAGCAGAGCGCCGAAGCTGAAGTGATTGAGCATTACGTGACGCTGAACGGTGCGGCCCACTTTACCGGTGCACGCTTTACCTTTGCTGTCGCCGACAATGCCCAGCTGAAACACATCAAGCTGGCGTTCGAAGAGAGCAGTAGCTATCACTTTGCACACAATGACATCGTCATTGGTCGTGATGCACAGGTCAGCAGCACCAGCTTCCTGCTGGGTGCTGGCTTGTCTCGTCACAACACCAGCGTGCAGCTCAACGGTGAAAACACCCAGCTGTCACTGAACAGTCTGGTGCTGCCGATCAACGCAGAAGTGGCGGATACCCGCAGCTATCTTGAACACAACAAAGGCTACTGCCTGAGTCGTCAACTGCACAAAACCATCTCGCGCGATAAAGGCCGTTCGATTTTCAACGGTCACATTAAAGTGGCGAAGCATGCACTGAAAACCGACGGACAGATGACCAACAACAACCTGTTGCTCGGTCGCCTGGCGGAAGTGGATACCAAGCCGCAGCTGGAAATCTATGCGGATGACGTGAAGTGTAGCCATGGTGCGACCATCGGCCGTATCGACGATGAGCAGATGTTCTATCTGCGCTCGCGTGGTATCCCTGAAGATGCCGCACAGCAGATGATTATCCATGCGTTCGCGGCTGAATTGACCGAACTGCTGGAAGAAGAACCGCTGCGCCAGCTGGTGCTGGAACGCATTAGTGCGCGTTTCCCTGGAGTTGAGTTATGACTTTCGATCTCGAACGAATCAGAGCGGAATTTCCGATTCTGAAACGTGAGGTCAACGGACATCCGCTGGCCTACCTTGATAGCGCGGCCAGCGCTCAGCGCCCGCTCGCGGTCATCAATGCGGAAAGTTATTTTTACCAGCACGGCTATGCAGCCGTGCACCGTGGCATTCACTCGCTCAGTGCGCAAGCCACCACCGATATGGAAAACGTGCGCACCCAAGCCTCGCGTTTTCTCAATGCGGCATCGCCAGAAGAGATTATCTTCGTTAAAGGCACCACTGAAGGCATCAATCTGGTAGCCAACAGCTGGGGCGGCAGTCAGCTGCAATCGGGCGATAACATCATCACCACGGAGATGGAGCACCACGCTAATATCGTGCCGTGGCAGATGGTGGCGCAGCGCACCGGGGCTGAAATTCGCGTTCTGCCGCTTAACGAGCAGGGCGAACTGGCTGTTGAGCAGCTGAGCGGGCTGATTGATAGCCGCACGCGCCTGCTGGCAGTGACGCACGTTTCTAACGTCCTCGGTACAGTCAATCCGGTGAAAGCCATCGTGGCGCAGGCGAAAGCCGCGGGTGTTGTCACGCTGGTGGACGGTGCGCAGGCGGTGATGCATCACAAAGTGGATGTGCAGGATATCGATTGCGATTTCTACGTCTTCTCTGGCCATAAAATTTATGGCCCGACCGGTATCGGCGTGTTGTATGCGCGTAAAGCGCTACAGGAGATCATGCCTCCCTGGGAAGGCGGCGGTTCAATGATCGATCAGGTGATGCTGCCAACCGGCACCACCTGGAACACTGCCCCGTGGCGTTTTGAAGCCGGCACACCGAATACCGGTGGCATCATCGGCTTAGGCGCGGCGCTGAACTGGATCAGTGAGCTGGGATTGGATGTCATCAACGAACGTGAGACCTCTCTGATGCGTTACGCATTAGATAAGCTCGCGTCGGTACCCGACCTGATTATCTACGGTCCGGCACAACGCAGTGGCGTGGTGGCATTCAACCTTGGTAAGCATCATGCCTTTGACGTCGGGAGTTTCCTCGATCAATACGGCATTGCCATCCGCACCGGACATCATTGCGCTATGCCTCTGATGCGCCACTATGCGGTGCCCGCAATGTGTCGTGCCTCATTTGCGCTGTATAACAGTGAAGAAGAAGCCGATCGCCTGGCAGCAGGTTTGACGCGTATTCATAGTCTGCTGGGCGGTTGAGCAGATATCAGGAGTTATCCATGGCGAATTTGCCAGAAAAAGAGAAGCTGGTGCGCAACTTTAACCGTTGCGCAAACTGGGAAGAGAAGTATCTCTACATCATTGAACTCGGTGCGAAATTACCAGAATCCTCTGAAAGCTTACAGCAGCCAGAGTATGTGATTTCGGGTTGTCAGAGTCAGGTGTGGATCCGCATGACCCCACAAGCTGATGGCACCATCGCCTTTGAAGGCGACAGTGATGCCGCCATTGTTAAAGGTTTGATTGCGGTAGTATTTAGCCTCTATCAGGGCTTGCAAGCGCAGGAGATTCTCGCGCTGGATGTCGGTCATTGGTTCGCAGAATTAGAGTTGACTCAACACCTCACTCCTACACGTTCTCAAGGATTGGAAGCGATGATTCGCGCGATCCGTCATAACGCTCAAAGCCTCAGCTAAGTTACACTCTCCAGACCCCGGCATGACCGGGGTCTGTTCCATCCGACAAAGAGAAAATTGCATGAAACCAGCGTTACGTTTAGCCGGTGCATTGCTGTTGTCCTGCTTCGGACTTTCTGCACCTGCATTTGCAACGGAATATCCCCTGCCAGCCGATAACAGCCGTTTAATTGGCGAGAATACCCTGACCACTGTCCCTGACGACAAACGGCCCTTAGAGAGCATCGCAGCGCATTATAAGATTGGGATGCTCGGCATGCTGGAGGCCAATCCTGGCGTCGATCCCTGGCTGCCCAAAGCGGGGACGCAACTGACGGTTCCATTACAAATGCTGCTGCCTGATGCACCCCGTGAAGGTATCGTCATCAACCTTGCTGAACTGCGTCTGTATTACTATCCGAAAGGGGAGAATCGCGTGGTGGTGTATCCAATCGGTATTGGCCAGTTGGGCGCTGCAACACCGAGCATGGTCACCAGCATCAGCCAGAAAATCCCCAATCCCACCTGGACGCCTACCGTCAATATCCGCAAACGCTACGCGAAAGAGGGCATCACCTTACCGGGTGTCGTTCCGGCCGGGCCAGATAACCCGATGGGCCTGTTTGCGATGCGTCTGGCGCGTGGTACCGGCCAGTATCTGATCCATGGCACCAACGCCGATTTCGGTATTGGGATGCGCGTGAGCTCAGGCTGTATTCGTTTGCGTCCGGATGATATCGAAGCGCTGTTCAACAGCGTGCCAAAGGGAACGAGGGTGCAGATCGTTAACGAGCCGATCAAGTATGCGGTGGAACCGGATGGTAAGCGTTACGTTGAGGTGCATCAGCCGTTGTCGCGCAATGAGAAGGACGATCCGCAAACCATGCCAATTGCGTTGACTGCGAAATCTAAGGCGTTTATCAATAGTCAGAAGAGTGATACCGCACTGATCAAAGAGGCGATGGTGCGTCGTTCAGGAATGCCAGTGCTGGTGAGCAGCGGTGAGCCCATCACGCAGGAAACAGCATTACCCGCGGTGCTTCAAACGCAGCAGGATGGCGCAGGACAAGCGACCATCAGTCAGGCGATGGGTGAGAGCGGCGCAAAACCCTGATTCAGGGAGGGGCAAAATCAGGACAAAAAAAATGGTGCCACATGGGCACCATTTTTCAAACCAGAACTCTTACTTACGGTAAGAGTGAGCCTGGTTGTCCAGACGCTGGTTAGCGCGAGCTGCGTCATCTTTAGCAGCCTGAACGTCAGAACGGATTGCGTTCACGTCGTTGCTCAGCTGGTCAACTTTAGCGTTCAGAGTCTGAACGTCTGAAGACAGCTGGTCGATTTTAGCGTTGCTTGAGCAACCAGCCAGCAGAGTTGAACCCAGAATTACCGCGCCCAGTACCAGTTTAGTACGATTCATTATTAATACCCTCTAGAATTGAGTTAATCTCCATGTAGCGTTACAAGTATTACACAAAGCTTTTTGAGTTGAGAATAAATTTTTGATGAGAACATGCTTAAATTTGATCGTTCGCTCAAAGAAGCAGCGTTTCGCAGAAGATGATGAAAATATTTAGCTAAAACAGAGGGATTTAATCGGACTAACCTTAATTGTGCGGGATATTGAATAGTTATTATCGATTGGAAAAATCTGGATTTTGTATTAGCGCAAGAATAAAAAAAGCGCCCCGTAAAGGCGCTTTTAAATAAAACTTCAGGCAAAAATCAGAGTACGTGGACTGAAGCGGTGTTGGTCGTGCCACTTGGAACCAGTGCACCTGACACCATCACCACAACGTCGCCTTTCTGTGCATAGCCACTTTCCAGCGCCATTTCCTTGCCAATACGGTAGAAATCATCCGTTGAGGCAATTTCAGTCATCAGACGCGTCTCAACGCCTTTGCTCAGAATCAGCTGGCGTGCGGTAGTCGCATTGGTGGTCAGCGCCAGAATGGTGGCATCCGGGAAGTATTTACGAATCGCTTTGGCAGACTTACCGCCTTCGGTCGCCACCACAATTACTGGGGCTTCCAGCTTTTCTGCTGTTTCCACTGCGCCACGGCACACCGCTTCGGTGATGCGCAGTTTGCGTGAATCCTGCAGCTCGCCAATGCGAGATTTCATCACGCGGTCGGTACGCTCGCAGATAGTGGCCATGATGGTCACAGATTCCAGCGGGTAACGACCCTTAGCACTTTCACCCGACAGCATAACCGCATCAGTACCATCAAGGATGGCGTTCGCCACGTCGCCTGCTTCCGCGCGGGTAGGGCGTGGGTTCTTGATCATCGAATCCAGCATCTGCGTCGCGGTGATGACCACTTTGCGTGCTTTATTACATTTCTTGATCATCATCTTCTGCGCGAAGATCACTTCTTCAACCGGGATCTCAACGCCCAGGTCACCACGTGCAACCATGATGCCGTCAGACGCTTCCAGAATCTCGTCGAAGTTGTTCAGGCCTTCCTGGTTTTCGATTTTAGAGATGATCTGGATATGCTCGCCACCGTGGGCTTTCAGATGCTCACGGATTTCCAGCACATCTGAACGTTTACGGATAAAGGAAGCCGCGACGAAATCAACGCCTTGCTCGCAACCGAAGATCAGGTCACGTTTGTCTTTTTCAGCCAGCGCTGGCAGCTGGATGGAAACGCCAGGCAGGTTAACGCCTTTGTTTTCGCCCAGGTCGCCGTTGTTCAGCACGTTACAAACGACCGTGTTTTCTGTGACTTCAGTAACCTGCATGCCAATCAGGCCATCATCGACCAACACAGTGTTGCCGATTTTCAGGTCTTCGGTGAAGCCTGCATAGGTCACAGCAACACGTTCGCTGTTACCAATCACTGACTGATCGGTGGTGAAAGTGAAAGTCTGGCCGGCTTTTAATGAAACATCGTTGCCGCCTTCCAGTTTCATGGTACGAATTTCAGGACCTTTGGTGTCCAGCAGAATCGCGGCCTGACGACCGGTTTTTTCCATGACGGCACGCATGTTAGTGATGCGCTGACCATGTTCGGCATAATCCCCGTGTGAGAAGTTCAGGCGCATGACGTTCATGCCCGCTTCCAGCAGTTGAGTCAGCATCTCTTCAGATTCGGTTTTCGGACCGATAGTACAAACAATCTTGGTCTTTTTCATGTCAGGTTTTCTGTAAGTTGTGATGGATGATAGAGGTCGGGATTCGCGGCGTTTGGCAGCGAAGTGAAAATGTGTATGGTGTTGGTTTGGATCGTACAGGAGTAAGAATAGGTGACAGAGGCTAAGCGTGCAGAGAAGTTATGCAGTACGCGAGGGAACTGGCAGAGCAGTGTTGCGCAAATCATTTGAGTTGTTGGCATAGGCACGTTAGCGCTGAAACCTTTCAGGTGGACAACGCGGCATAGTATAGACGCTAAGTATGCGAAAACCAATATAAAAGCTGAGAGAGAAAACGATGCAGATCAAGGAAAGGGGTGTTGCGCAAAGAGAGAGAAAACAAAAAGTGGTGCGCTCTAATGGACTCGAACCATCGACCCCCACCATGTCAAGGTGGTGCTCTAACCAACTGAGCTAAGAGCGCATTTTAGAAATTTGGTGCGTCCGAGTGGACTCGAACCACCGACCCCCACCATGTCAAGGTGGTGCTCTAACCAACTGAGCTACGGACGCACTTGGTGCGCTCTAATGGACTCGAACCATCGACCCCCACCATGTCAAGGTGGTGCTCTAACCAACTGAGCTAAGAGCGCAACATGCTATCAGGGCGACAGCGGGGACGAATATTAACGGCAGGCCGCGATGCTGGCAAGGGAAAAAATGATTTTCCATGACGACTGACCAGCATCTGTGCGACCCGCTGTTTTTTTAGGCATTGCGGGGGCAAATAACGGCCTGTTCAGCGACTTAGCGGGCCGCGCGCGCCAAAATTATCTGCGCCGGCAAACGTTGCAACCGAAGAATACGCCAAATCATCATCACGGCAGCAGACGTCAGGCCGACAATAAATCCGCACCAGAATCCCGCCGGACCGAGTTGCGGTACCACCCAGTCGGTCAGCGCCAGAATATAACCCACCGGTAAACCCAGTACCCAATAGGCAATCAGGGTGATAAAGAAGATGGAACGCGTATCTTTGTAGCCGCGCAGAATCCCGCTACCAATGACCTGAATGGAATCTGAGAACTGATAGATGGCAGCGAGCAGCATCAGCTGGGCGGCCAGCGTAATCACTTCTGGATTGGCGGTATACAGTGCGGCGATATGTTCACGGAAGGTGATGGTGAAGATCGCTGTGATAGCGGCCATGCTGATACCGACACCTTGTCCCGTCCATGCCGCCACGCGCGCCTGTTCAGTTGACCCCTGCCCAAGACGATAGCCCACGCGGATGGTGGTCGCGACACCGAGTGACAGTGGCAGAACGAACATCAGCGAACTGAAGTTCAGCGCAATCTGATGACCCGCGACTTTGACGATCCCCAGCGGAGAGACCAGCAGTGCCACCACCGCAAACAAGGTGACCTCAAAGAACAGTGCCAGCGCCACCGGTAACCCGAGGGTAAACAGCCGAGACAAGATGACGCGTGAGGGTGGTGACCAGCGGCTGTTCATGCGAATATCGCGCATGCTTGCCATGCGTTTCAGCCAGAAACGCATCACCATAAACATCACCCAGTAAACCGAAGCGGTGGCAACACCACAGCCTACGCCCCCGAGTGCGGGCATACCGAAATGACCGTAAATAAAGACGTAGTTCAGGGGAATGTTAACCAGCAAACCTAAAAAGCCCAGCAGCATGGCTGGCTTGGTTTTTGATAAACCATCGCACTGATTACGCGCCACCTGGAAGAACAGGTAGCCGGGTGCACCCCACAGTAATGCATGGAGATAGCCTTCGGCTTTAGCCGCCAGTTGCGGATCGATATCGTGCATGGCATGAATCAAATAGCCGGCATTCCACAACACCACCATGATCAGCAATGCGACTGCCAGTGCCAGCCAGTAACCCTGACGCACTTGTTCCGCGATGCGTTCGCGGCGTCCTGAACCGTTGAATTGCGCAACGGTGGGCGTCAACGCCAGCAGAAGACCATGACCAAACAGAATGGCGGGAAGCCAGATAGAGGTGCCGACAGCAACGGCGGCCATATCCGTGGCGCTCACCGCACCGGCCATAATGGTATCCACAAAACCCATCGCCGTCTGAGCCACCTGAGCAAGGATGACCGGGATCGCGAGGGCCAGCAATTGACGCGCTTCTGTTAAATACTTCTGCACGTAACACCTGCTTAAATTAAGAAGAGAAGAGGGGAGATATCCCCAAAGAATGCGCGGCTAGTGTAGCGGTAGCGCTGCGTTCCACCAAACTTTGATCGCATTTTGTTAAGTTAATTGTGTAAAGTTTGAACTCCGGCAAATTAAACCGCGCTGCTCAAGCTGTGATAAACTGGCGCAAACTTCGCAGAGGCTGAGAGTATGTTTACTGGAATTGTGCAGGGCACGGCCGAAATTATCGCCGTAGAAGAAAAAGAGTTGTTTCGTACCCATATCGTACGTCTGCCGGAAGAACTTTTACCGGGATTAGCGTTGGGCGCCTCGGTGGCGCACAACGGCTGCTGCCTGACGGTGACGGCGATTGAGGGCGATCGCGTGAGCTTCGACCTTATCAAAGAAACCCTGCGCATTACCAACCTGGGTGAATTAGCGGTGGGCGATGTGGTGAATATTGAGCGCGCGGCGAAGTTCAGTGACGAAATTGGCGGACATTTAATGTCTGGCCATATTATGACCACAGCAGAAATCTGCAAAATCATCCAGTCTGAAAATAACCGTGAAGTGTGGTTTAAATTACAGGATGCTTCTCAGATCAAATATATCCTGCATAAAGGTTTCGTCGGTATCGATGGCATCAGCCTGACCGTGGGTGACGTCACTAAAAGCAAATTCTGTGTGCACCTGATTCCGGAAACGCTGGAGCGCACCACGCTGGGTGCGAAAAAACTGGGGCACAAAGTGAACATTGAGATCGATCCCCATACTCAGGCGATTGTCGAGACGGTGGAACGCGTTTTGGCCCAACGTGAAGCCGCGGCTATCGCGCTGGCGCAAGCCGCAGACGCTGAGTAATCCAATAAAAAAAGGCGCCGCGGCGCCTTTTTAAATTCTCATCTTTGATTACCGTGCAACGCGTAAACCACCTTCTTTACCGCGACTGAATACCACCTGCCACAATTGGATGTCACGCGCGCGGAAAGCGCCGGCGCAAGCATTGAGATAATAACTAAACATCCGTTTAAAGCGATCGCCGTATTTTTCTTCCAGTTGCGGCCAGGTCTTCTGGAATCGTTCATGCCATGCCATCAGGGTGGTGTCATAATCCGCACCAAAATTATGCCAGTCTTCCATAATAAAATGCTTCTCGCTGGCATCAGCAATTTGACGCACAGACGGTAAACACCCGTTGGGGAAGATATATTTATCAATCCAGGGATCCACATTCATATCGGTGGTGATGGCACCAATGGTGTGCAGTAAAAATATGCCGTCTGGTTTGAGATTGCGATCGGCAACGTCAAAATAAGTGGCATAGTTTTTCGGCCCCACGTGTTCGAACATGCCGACGGATACAATGCGATCGAACTGCAAATTCAAATCACGGTAATCCTGCAGCAAAATGGTCACGTCCAGCCCTTCACAGCGCTGCTGAGCTAACTTCTGCTGCTCAGCCGAGATGGTGACGCCATGCACTTTGACGCCATAATTGCGCGCGGCAAATTCAGCCAGTCCGCCCCAGCCGCAGCCGATATCCAGCAACGTCATGCCGGGTTCAAGCTGCAATTTGCGGCAGATCATATCCAGCTTGGCATACTGAGCCTGTTCCAGTGTTTCAGCGTCTTTCCAGTAACCGCAGGAGTACTGCATAAAGGGATCGAGCATCAGTGAAAAAAGATCGTTACCGAGATCGTAATGTTCTTTCCCGACAATCCAGGCGCGTTTCTTAGACTGTAAATTGGTTAAACGCGCGGCCGCAATACGCAAGGTATCTTTAAAATGACGTGGGAGTTGTTTATCCAGATGTTGTTGCAGAACGCGATGGAAAAAGACATCCAATTGTTCGCAATCCCACCAGCCATCCATATAACTTTCACCCAGACCTAGCGATCCTTCCTACAAAACACGTTTAAAAAAATCCGGATGCTTGACCTGAATATCCCAGGGGCGTGTGCCATTGACTGCAACATCAGCGCGTTCCAGTAATTCGTTGACGATGCGAAACCAGTGGTTTTCTTCAAGGCTCACTTCTTCTATACACGATGAACTCATAGCTTCTCCATCACCCTTCCGATTTGAACCTGTGGAAATAATAGTCAATTTCCTAAGGCCTGTGAGAGAACTCACGGAAAATCCGTGCGCCAGATATCCGACGTTTTACAGAGGCATGAATCTGAATAGAAATGTCTGGCACCAATCAGGAGAGGAAGATCGTGCAGACGCCATCCCAGCGACAGGGTCGCTTAAAATTAATGCAATTATGTTATTGATTTGTTGCAGAAATGCTGACCCACTGAGTATATGCTCACGTGGGTCAATATTCAACGGGTTATCGTTAGTTTGCTAACGATAATCGTTGCATCAGTGATTATCTTCGCAGGGACGGGAGGTGTGAGCAATATCACTTTGTGCGTTTAAGCTGCGTTGCCAGATGAAGCCAGCCCAGGCCAGCACCACAGTGGCGACCATCACCAGTGTGGTGTTATAGAGCGCCTGTTGTAATCCGGCAGAGACCAACAGGCTGGCGATAAAGCACAAACCCAGTTGCAGCAGATTTTGCAAACCTGCGGCTTTGCCCGTGGCGTGCGGAAAAGGCGCTAATGCGCTGGAAACCACAATCGGGTAAATGGCGCCATTGGCCAGTGCCATGCCACAGAAAGGCAGCAGCAGAGCAATCAACGAAGGCGCAGGCAGCATCGCGACGACAAACAGACTTAATATGCTCAGGCTGTAAAGCACCAACAGCCACGGCAGCAGTTGCGATCCTTGATATCGGCTCAGCATCGCGCGGCAACCAAAGCCACCAATCAAAAACGCGATGGTTTGCGGAATATAGCTCAGACCAATATCGGCGGGAGTTAAACCCGCAGACGCCAGGATAAACGGCGAACCGGTTAGCCAGGCAAAGAAACTGGCAGAACAGGCAGAGTAGATCAGCACGTTGCCGCTGTAGACACGTGTGGAGAGCAGATTCAGCCAGCCGGGTTGCGGAGCATTATCTGCTTTGGCTTTTTTAGGCGCAGTAAGCTGCAGCGTGCCGATGACCAGCAGCACGGCAATGATCGTCAGCACGACAAAGATACTGCGCCAGTGGAAATGGCCCATCAGCCATGCACCTAACAAAGGTGCCAGCGCAGGAGAAAGGGCAACCAGTGGCATTATGGTAGCAAAAACTTTATTGGCCTGGGCTTTGGGGTAGCGATCGACCACCAGTGCCTGCCAGCTGACCGCGGCGGCGCACACGCCAACCGCCTGCACAAAGCGCAGTGCCAGCATCATATTGACGTCCGTCACCCATAACATCCCCAGGCAACCCAGGGCAAAAATCGTCAAACCTGCCAATAAAATGGGTTTACGTCCAAAGCGATCTGACAACGGTCCCCAGAATACCTGGGCGCAGGCAAAACCACCGAGAAATAGACTGAGGCTGGCGCTGATGGTGCCCGGCGCGGTGGCGAAGTCACGCTGCATATCGCCAAAAGCAGGCAGATACATATCCGTAGCGAGGAAGCCGAGCATGCTGAGCACGGCAAGATAGGGCATAAATCCTTTTGACGACAACATAGTAATTCTCATTGGCAGATTGAACGTCGGGGAGTGTAAAAGAGTGCGTCATTCTTTGTGAAACGCTAATATTTGCGCAGTGCTGTTAAAATTTTTGAAGGCAAAGTATGTGGTCTGAGTATGCGCTGGAAGTAGTGGACGCCGTCGCGCGCAATGGCAGTTTCAGCGCAGCGGCGCAGGAATTACATCGCGTGCCCTCTGCCGTCAGCTATACGGTGCGTCAGCTGGAAACCTGGCTGGCCGTGCCGTTATTTGAGCGTCAGCACCGTGAGGTGGTGTTAACCCCTGCAGGCGAGCATTTTGTGCGTGAAGGGCGATCTGTTATCAAAAAAATGCTGGCAACCCGCAGGCAATGCCAGCAACTGGCGAATGGCTGGCGCGGACAGCTAAGTATTGCCGTGGATTGCATTGTAAAACCCCAGCGTACCCGACAACTGGTAAAGGATTTTTACCGTCATTTCCCGGATATGGAATTGATCATCAGCTACGAGGTATTTAACGGTGTATGGGATGCCTTAGCGGACGGGCGGGTCGATGTGGCAATTGGCGCCACCCAGGCGATTCCGGTGGGTGGACGTTTTGCCTTTCAGGATATGGGTGCCCTCAACTGGCGTTGTGTGGTCAGTCCCGACCATCCTCTGGCCGCGAGTACCGACCTCAATGAAGAAGTGTTGCGTGCCTGGCCATCGCTGGTGCTGGAAGATACGTCCCGCGCATTACCGAGACGCATGACCTGGACGCTGGATAATCAGCGACGTCTGGTGGTGCCAGAGTGGGAAACAGGGATGGATTGTTTGCAGGCGGGATTGTGCGTGGGCATGGTGCCAGGCCACCTGGCGCGGCCATTATTGGATAAGGGTGCGTTGGTCGAGCTATCACTGCCGCAGCCGTTTCCGGAAAGTCCCTGCTGCGTCAGTTGGTCAGAACAGCGTGCGTCACCCGCGCTGGAGTGGTTACTCGTCTATCTTGGCGATGCTGAAACGCTGAACCACGAGTGGCTCAGCGAAAATCAGCTTTAACGGCGGTAATCACGGAACGGGCCGTCCGCCACGGAGCGCCGCTCAATCAGTGTAGGCTGGACCTCAATGGTTTGCGGCTCTTCGCGTTTGCTGGTGATGCGATCCAGCAGCATTTCCAGCGCTTTTTTGCCCAACTCCGCTTTCGGCTGGTGAACTGTGGTGAGCGCAGGGGTGAAGTAGCGCGCGTTGCGCACGTTATCATAGCCAATCACGGAGATGTCCTGCGGCACGCGCAGTCCCATCTCATCGGCGGCACAGATCGCGCCCATCGCCATGATATCGCCCCCGCAGAACACGGCGGTCGGACGCTGTTTCTGATTAAGGATCTGCTGCATCGCCTGATAACCCGATTCTGGCTCGAAGTCGCCCTGAACAACCCATTCAGGCCGCACGGTCACACCGCCTTCGCTCATCGCCTGCAGGAAGCCCGCATGGCGCCCGCCGCCGGTGTTGCGCTCCATTTGACCCGGAATCGCACCGATATCTCGGTGACCGCGCTCGATAAGGTAGCGTCCAGCCAGGTAACCCCCCTGGAAGGCGTTATCCTGTACGGTATCGGTGAAGTCGCCGCGAGATGCGCCCCAGTCCATCACGACCATCGGAATGTTGCGGTTGTCTTCCAGCATCTGCAGCAAATCGTCAGGATACTCGGAGCACATGACTAACAGACCATCCACACGCTTTTGCGCCATCATCGACAGGTAAGCGCGCTGCTTTTGCAAATCGTTATGTGCGTTGCCCAGAATCAAGGTATAGCCGCGTTCGAAACAGTGGTTCTCAACCGCTTCGATAATTTCGGCAAAGTAGGGCGCTTCGCTGGAAGTGGCTAACAGTCCCAGCGTTTTGGTGTGATTCACCTTCAAACTACGCGCAACGGCGCTCGGCGAATAGTGCAGCTCTTTAATCGCTTCCCATACGGCGTTACGCGTTTCCTCTGCAACAAAACGCGTTTTGTTGATGACATGCGAAACGGTGGTGGTAGATACACCCGCGCGTTTCGCTACATCTTTAATTGTTGCCATGAAAAAGGTACTCCCCGGCTTATCGCAACTTACTGATAAGTATATTGTTAAACGTTTGCGTCTGCGAAGGGTTTTATGCCTTAAAAGGGGGGGCAAATCTGCCGTTTCAGGCAGGGAAAATCACTTCAGCAGGCTGTAAATACAGCATGCGCAAAATCAGTTGCGCAACGAAAGGCGGCGATTCTAGCAAGCCAGCGCGGATAAGACGAGATTTTTGCCCACTGCTGTGCGAAAATTGTTTTAACCCTAATAAATGTGTGACTAAGGAGTAGTGATGAGTACAGATTTAAAGCTGGCGCTAATGACCACGGTTGGCGCACTGTTGATGATTATTGCGTTTAGCTTCACCGCCATTCTTCATTAATTCAAAGCGCATCAATAAAAAAAGCCGGCACTGATTAAGCGTCCGGCTTTTTTTGTGGCGAGAGCCACAGGATGTTGCGCAACAATTAGCGAATAGTTTTTGGAGTCATCATACGGCGCGCACCGACATAGTGTTTCTGCCAGTAGTCTTCGCCCAATGCGCTAATCTGAATGTCTTTACCGGTGCGGGGTGACTGAATGAATTTACCGTTGCCGAGGTAAACACCCACATGATCGGCAGTCCCGCGATTATTGATGCGGAAGAATACCAAATCCCCTTTCTCCAGCATCTCACGCTTAATGGGCGCGGCATCGTGCAGGTGATACATCTCATTCGCCGTGCGTGGGAATTTGTATTTGACGAGATCTTTATAGGCATACCAGACCAAACCACTGCAATCGAAACCGGTATGGGGTGAGGTGCCACCCCACTGGTAAGGCTTGCCCAGTTGCCCCATCAACTTCGTCATCGCGGTTTCGCGTGCCTTTTGGTAGCGCAGGCGGTGGGATTTGCTCATCTTGATGCCGGTCAGCCCCTGAACTTCATCGTCCACATCTGGGGACTTTTTCGCGAGGCGTTGATGGCCATACTTTTTCAATGGCGACTTCAGCAGGGATTTTTTGCGGCTGGATTTGTTTAAGGCGGTTTCAGTTTTACTCTGCTTTTTCAGCTTGAGCTTCTGCACGGTGGTCAGGCGAGACTTTTTAGCCGTTGTTTTAACCGGGCGTCGCTTGCGGCGCTCATCTTCACGCGCACTTTTTTTCTCAGCATTATGCAAACTGGCATTAATCGGGGCATGCTGAGAAGCAGAAGCCACGTTAAAGAACAGTTGGGCAAAAGCCAGTATGAAAAGCGTAATCAGTAAACGCATAGTCCGGTTACAGGTTAAGCAGTCTGGCAAAAAGCAGGCTGCGGCAGAGTAAGAGAAATCTGATCAACGATCAGCGCCGAAGCAATTCTAATCCACTTTTTTTCGAAAAGGTAAGGCCTTTTTCTATTAATCTGTTACCAGGCAGATAATGTCGCTAAATTGAGCGATTTCAGCTGTTTAACGCAGCGAAATTATTGCTAATTATTAATTTGTTCATGCTTATTAATGATAGGAAAATGTTATCTGTACACTCAGCACTTAACAAACATGGCGATCAGCCGGTCGGTAACGCAAAATCCCGTTTTCAGTGCGGGGCTGAAGTCGCTACAATAAACAAACACGAAGTGAAGGATTAAGGAAGGCAATAATGAGTACTGTTGAAAAAATTCAGCGCCAGATCGCAGAAAACCCGATTCTGTTATACATGAAAGGTTCTCCGAAACTGCCAAGCTGCGGTTTCTCTGCACAGGCTGTGCAGGCGCTTTCTGCCTGTGGTGAGCGCTTCGCGTATGTGGATATTCTGCAAAACCCGGATATCCGTGCAGAATTGCCAAAATACGCCAACTGGCCGACTTTCCCGCAATTGTGGGTGGATGGCGAGCTGGTCGGCGGTTGCGACATTATCGTTGAGATGTTCCAGCGTGGCGAATTGCAGCCGCTGGTGAAAGAAACCGCTGAGAAGTATAAAGAAGCGGAATAATTGCGAAGGCCGACACATGTCGGCCTTTTCTTTGCGTACTCCTCCGGAAATCAGCCAATCAGCCAATCAGCCAATCAGGCAGAGGCATCGTCTTCAGCCTGTTCTTCACTGAAAGCCAGTGGCCAACCCCCCAAACGTTTCCAGCGATTCACCAACTCACAGAACAGCGTGGCCGTTTGCTCGGTGTCGTACAGCGCGGAGTGCGCCTGCGTGCTATCAAACTCCATCCCCGCCGCTTTGCAGGCTTTTGCCAATACCGTCTGTCCCAACACCAAACCGCTCAGTGCCGCGGTATCAAAGGTCGCAAACGGATGGAAGGGATTACGCTTCAGGCTGGCGCGTTCGGCGGCGGCCATCACAAAGTTCAAATCGAAAGTCGCATTGTGCGCCACGATAATGGCGCGATTACAGCCATGATCTTTGGTGCCTTTGCGCACCATCTTGAAGATAGCATGCAGCGCTTCGTATTCGCTCACCGCGCCGCGTAAAGGGTTGGAGGGATCGATACCGGTAAACGCCAGCGCCGCAGGATTCAGGATCGCGCCTTCGAACGGCTCAACGTGAAAGTGCAGGGTTTCATCACGGTGTAACCAACCGTCCTCATCCATCTTGAGCGTGGTGGCCGCAATTTCCAGCAGTGCATCGGTTTGCGCGTTAAAGCCGGCGGTTTCGACGTCAATAACCACAGGATAAAAACCACGGAAGCGTTGATGAAGAGCGTTTAAGGCGTTCGATTCAGACATCAGGATCTCATAGCAAGAAATGGGGCAGCGCGCATTATGGCAAAAATTACAGGAGGGTGCAGCAGGAGAGGGAAGTCAGCCTACAAATTAGCAGACTGACTAACGGCATCAGTGACCGAGGCCGTGACCAGCGTGTTTGTTTTCGATCAGCTCGATTTTGTAGCCATCGGGATCTTCAACAAAGGCAATAATGGTGGTGCCGCCTTTTACCGGACCGGCTTCACGCGTCACGTTGCCACCGACACTGCGGATGCGCTCGCAGGTCTCAGCGACGTTATCGACGCCCAGCGCGATATGACCATAAGCATTACCGAGGTCGTACTTGTCCACGCCCCAGTTGTAGGTCAGTTCGATCACCGCGCCTTCACTCTCTTCGGTGTAACCCACGAAAGCCAGGGTGTATTTGTATTCGGTGTTTTCGCTCTGACGCAGTACGCGCATGCCCAGCACACGGGTATAAAAATCGATAGAACGTTGCAGATCGCCAACGCGTAACATGGTGTGAAGTAAACGCATAACATCCTCTTTTGAAAAGTCATCAGGGAATGACAAAGACTAGCAAGTATAGCCAGTTAATGCCCTGAAGAAACAGCACTGCCGCACATCCGGTGCGGCAGCTTGATTCTTACAGGCTTGGATAATCCGTATAGCCTTCAGCGCCGCCGCCGTAGAAGCTTTCCGGACGCTGTGGATTCAGCGGTGCGTCTTGCTGCAGACGCTCAACCAGATCCGGGTTAGCAATAAAGTCGCGACCAAAGGCCACGGCATCAATCAAGCCACGTGCAATCAGGTCGTCAGCTTTCTCAACGCTGTAAGCACCCGCACCGATGATTACGCCTGGGAACAGCGCACGAACTTTTGCACGGAAAGCATCGCTATAAGGCTGGCCACCGGCCCAGTCTGGTTCAGACAGGTGCAGATACGCGAGACCACGCTGGCCCAGCTCGGAGATGTACCACAACGCGGCAGCTTCTTCATCGGCACCATTTTCCAGATTCTGGAAGGCTCCGATTGGCGAGATGCGAATGCCGATACGATCGGCAGACCAGTTAGCAATCGCCGCATCCACCACTTCCAGCGCGAATCGACCGCGTTTCTCAATCGAACCACCGTATTCATCGGTACGCTGGTTGGAACCCGGTGCCAGGAACTGGTGCATCAGGTAGCCGTGGGCAGAATGCAGCTCCAGCAGGTCGAAATCGGCTTCACGCGCGTTTGCCGCCGCCTGACCGAAATCTTTTACGATCTGCTGAATTTCCGCCACGCTCAATTCACGCGGCAGGGAGGTATCTTCACGGTAAACAGTGCCATCTTCAGCACGCAATGAGGTACGCGTGCCCGCAGCCAGAGCTGAGGGTGCAACAGGCGCTTTGCCTTCCGGCTGAACGCTGTTATGCGAGATACGGCCGGTGTGCCACAGTTGCACCGCGCTGTGACCTTTCGCCGCATGAATGCTTTCGTTGATCACTTTCCACGCGGCAATTTGCTGCTGAGTATGCAAACCCGGTGCACCAGCATAACCTTTCGCCTGGAAAGAGATCTGCGTTGCTTCAGTAATGATCAGACCGGCGCTGGCGCGCTGCTGATAATATTCCGCCATCAGCGGGGTTGGGATGTCGCCCGGCTCAATGCTGCGCAGACGCGTCAGCGGTGCCATAAATACACGGTTAGGTACGGTAATCGCGCCCACTTTGAGTGGGGAGAACAGCTGTTTACTCGCCATGATGACTCCTATAAGTAGACCGGTCGTCTAGAAACTGCGGTTTTTAAAAATCAGTGGCCATTCAGCCACTGTTCAATGGTTTCAAGTGCCAGGGTAATCGGGCCTGACTCTCGCGAAATTTTGCTTTGCAAACTGGCGCCTAACCACAACAGGTAACAGCGCTGTGCCAGTTGCTCGGGCGTTTGTCCATACGGCAGCGGCTGTTCAGCGGCGACTTCGCTCAAACAGCGGGCATAAGTCGCGATCATAGCGCTGGCACCATGCTGCAAGGCATCACGCATCGGTTCTGATAAATCGCAGACTTCCGCCGATAACTTCACACCCAAACAGCCCACGATATGGCCTTGCTCGATAAATAGCGTGGCGCCATAGCGGAAGTGGGCCAGCAAACGTTCCCGTGCTGACAAGCCCGGCTGATTTAACTGTTGATCGACCTGCTGCAGGTAGTTAACGAAATAGCGTTCCAGCAACGCCACGCCAAAAGCTTCTTTGGAGCGGAAGTAGTGGTAAAACGATCCTTTGGGCACTTCCGCCAGCGCCAGCATTTCGCTCAGGCCCATGCCGGTAAAACCGCGTTGCAGACAAACCTGCTCGCCAGTAGCGAGCAGATGTTCACGGGTTTCGTTGCGTTGCACAGTCTTGTTCATGAGCCACACAGTATTAGACCAGTCGGTCTAATGCAAACCTTATCCGGCATTTTGGCACGATCTGATCATGTCCAGTTGCGGTTGGTACTCTTGCGTTTGGATGTTGAACATGCCCAAAACCGTATGGAAAAGATTGTCTTGCGACACTTTCTCACTCGCGGCCTGCTGGCGTAAACAGGTCTCGTTAATGTGGAACGCCGACGCATAGCCTGGTGACATCCACATCAACAGTGGGATATGTGTCTGCTGTGAGGGCGCAAACATATAAGGCGCACCGTGCAGATACATACCGTGTTCACCCAGTGATTCACCGTGGTCTGAGAGATAGACCAGCGCTACGTTGAAGCGATCGCTCAAAGCTTTAAGTTTATCAATGGTGCGGCTCACCATATCGTCGGTGTACAACAGAGAGTTATCATAGGTATTCACCAACGCCTGATGATCGCAATCCTGAATCTGGTTGCTATCGCAGGTTGGCGTGAAGCGACGGAATTCCGCCGGATAACGCTGATAATAGGCCGGACCGTGGCTGCCCATTTGATGTAACACGATAATCCCGTCATTGTGCAGACTGTCCACATAGTTATCAAAACGATGCAGCAGAACATCATCGAGACAGAAACCATCGTGGCAATATTGCGATAAATTCCACTGCGTCATATCGGTGTGTGGCACGCGATCGCAGGCGCCTTTACAGCCGCCATCGTTTTCGCGCCACAACACACTGACCCCGGCGTGGGCGAGAATATCTAGCACGCCTTCCTGATGATGCGCCAGGTTGGCGTCGTAATGCTCTCGCGGCATGTTGGAGAACATGCAGGGCACTGAAATGGCGGTCTCCGTGCCACAGGAACTGGCGTCGGGATAGTAGATAACCTGCTGTTTTTTCAGTTCAGGATTGGTTTCACGCGCATAGCCGCCAAGAGAGAAGTTCTCAGCACGTCCGGTTTCGCCGACCACTAATACCACCAGCGTTTTCTTCGGTTCCGCGGTGATCAGCGGGCCTTTTTTGGCATCCAGGCCAATTTTGACCAGCGCCTGGCTGCCTTGCAGATAACGCTGATCAACGTAATGACCGGTGCCGCTGACAATATTGGCCGGGGTGATCATCTTCACCAGCCCTTTATTGTTGCGAATCAGCGAAGCGTAATCTTTGTAGAACAGCACCGCCATCAGCAGAATCAGCAAAATCGCACCCAGCGCCCCGGCCAGACGTTGCAGCAGGCTCCACCACCAGCGTTGGCCCGTTTTAATGCGCACCATGCAAATGGCGGCGACGGGCACCAACCCCATCAAGATCATCCACACCACATAACCACTGCTGATCAATGCTCCAGCTTCCTGAGCATCCGACTCAAACACGTTTTCGATCATGTTGGTGTCGATCACCGTACCGAAGCTGTGCATAAAGTAGTTAGCGGCGGCGCTGGCCATCACCAACAGAATAAGCAGCGGCTTGCGAACATAGGGCCATGCCAGCAACGAGAAAATCAGATAGAACGCAGAGGCCAGCACCACCGGAATGCTGGCAGCAAACAGGTAATCGTGAAGGCGATCGTAAGGGATAATTTCCCACGCCCGCAGTAGAAACAGGGCGTTGAGCACGAGGGTAAAAAACAGGGCGGCAATCAGATTAAAACTGCTGGCATGGCACTGTAACTTGTTCGTGAATTTCATGAAAACTCAGTAGCAGGATGGAATGTGACAATCGTATGAATTCAATATGAGGAAAACCTTAACGCTTATTAAACAGTACCTAACCAAAGGTTCTTGCGCTGAGAACAATGGTAAATATCCATTTCCGTGGTGATGGCTGGATGAAATCTGGGCGAACTACGTATACGCTTTGCACAATGTCACTAAGCTGTTATCAATATAAAGCTTATTGTTAAACCGGAGTGGATGTGGCCGAGCAATTAGAGTTCTTTCCTGTTCCCAGCCCGTGTCGCGGCATCTGTCAGAGTGATGCGCGCGGCTATTGTCGCGGCTGTCTGCGTAGCCGTGAGGAACGCTTTAACTGGATGAAGTTTACCGATGCGCAAAAACGTGATGTGTTGCGGTTATGTCGCCAACGCTGGCTGCGCCTGCATCGACAACAAAAAGTCGATGAGAATCATGATCCGGAACAACCCTCACTGTTTTAAGAAAACGATGATTTGCCTTTCCGTTATACTCCCAGCTTCGCTTTCCGCTTTCGCGTTCAAGGGAGTTTACCGATGTTACAACCGCAAACTATCGCCCCGCAGGGACCTCAATTCTCACCGCTGATCGTTGGCTACTGGCGCCTGCTGGAGTGGGGCATGACGCCGCAGCAGTTAGTGGCTTTTATCGAGCATCATCTGTCATTGGGCATCACCACGGTCGATCACGCCGATATTTATGGTAACTACGGTTGTGAAGCCGCTTTTGGCGAGGCGTTGCGTCTTGCACCGGGGCTGCGTGATAAACTGCAGATTGTCACCAAATGCGGCATTGCAACACGCGCCAAACCGGAACATAAAATTGGCCATTACATTACCGAGGCCAGCCACATCCTGCACAGTGCGGAAAATTCCCTGCGCTACTTCAACACCGATTATCTCGATCTGCTGCTGATTCATCGCCCGGATCCGTTAATGGATGCAGATGAAATGGCCGAAGCCTTTATGGCACTGCATCAGAGCGGCAAAGTGTGTCACTTCGGCGTGTCAAACTTTACCGCTTCCCAGTTCACGCTGCTGCAATCTCGCCTGCCGTTTAGCCTGGTGACCAACCAACTGGAAATCTCACCGCTGGAACAGTCAACGCTGCTCGATGGCACGCTTGATCAGTGTCAGCAGGTGCGCATCCGGCCGATGGCATGGTCCTGTTTAGGCGGTGGACGTCTGTTTAACGATGCGCATTATCAGCCGCTGCGTGATGAGCTTGAGCAGGTAAAACAGGAAATCGGCGCGAGCAGCATTGAACAGGTGGTGTATGCGTGGGTGATGAAATTGCCAAGCCGCCCACTGCCAATCATCGGATCCGGTAAAGCCACGCGCGTCAGCGAAGCGGCAGGCGCTTGCCAACTGACGCTCGATCGTCAGCAGTGGTTCCGCATTCGCAAAGCGGCACTCGGTTTTGATGTGCCCTGAAGCGTAAAACTACGTCAAATTACGGCAGCCTGGCCTATTCCGGTCCAGGCTTACAGGGCATTTCAACCGTAAGGAGACGTTATGAAAAAAATTCTCATCGCCACACTGGCGCTGGTCTGTGCTGCTGGCGCTCAGGCCGCCTCTGAAGAGGTGACATTGCATGAGGTCACCGCACAGGGTATCGGCGCCGCCATTGGCAAAGTCACCATCAGTGAAACGCCATATGGTTTGCAGTTCGCCCCCGCGCTAACCGGCCTGAAACCGGGTGTTCACGGCTTCCACGTGCATGCCAAAGGCAGTTGTGAGCCTGGTCAATCGGATGGCAAAACTGTTGCGGCCGGCGCAGCGGGTGGACATCTGGATCCACAAAACACCGGCAAACATCTCGGGCCTTACGCAGAGGGTCACTTGGGCGATCTGCCTGCTCTGTATGTCACTGACGATGGCAAGGCCGATTACCCGGTGGTGGCGCCGCGTATAAAATCGCTGAGCGAAGTGAAAGGGAAGGCGTTAATGGTTCATGTGGGTGGCGATAATCATGCAGATCATCCGCAGCCGTTAGGGGGAGGCGGTGCGCGATTTGCCTGCGGTGTGATTTAAACTCTTAGGCGGCAGGCAATCTGCCGTCTGCATCTTTTCACTGCCGGAAAAATTCTGACCCACTTTCCCGCTACACTCCGCACGCTATCCGTCCTATGATGTTGATTCAGGAATAAAACCTCTCAGGGGCAGGAATGAAAACGCGTGGGATTTTGCTGTTATGTGTATTACTCGCGGGATGTGATCAACCTAACGAAACGCAGTTGAGGTTAGACACCAGCCGCCAGTTACAGCGCACCATTGATACCAACCCGCTGCGTGCAAGTTGTGAAGATATCGCTCGCGGACGGGAGTGGCTTACCCCGCACACGCTCGAACAGTTACAGGCACAGGGCTGTCAGAATGTGCTGCGCAGCGCCACCGAAACCAATTTCCTGCACACCGAGTTTTTTCACCGCACGTTAACCACGGTTTGCGGCTCAATCCGGGGGAAAAGTTTCACCGGCACGTTTCTCGATCGTCGCTTTATCTATTCGTATGAGGAGCGATACCTGGTGATTGAACCGATGACCGAGCAAGACAAAACCCGTTTTGAAGGGCATAAAACCTTGCAGCAGTTGCAGGACGATTTTAACCGCCAGACCACACAATATTGCCAGTAATTAATCCGGCACCGCCTGACTTAACTGTGCTAACGAACAGCGCAGGCGCCATAAAATGCCCGCCAGCGTATTGGCTTCGCTATCAGGCTGCTGCTGCAGTTGCGCAATCATCCCTTCCAGCTCATCCAGCGTGGCCTGCAACGAAGTATGACGCACGCCGCGCAGGCTCATAATCCGTTGCAGATCCTGCAAACTGCTATCGCGCATTTGCGCCAAAGTGGCTGAGGCTGGCCGCCATTCGCGTAATTGCCAGACAATATGGGAACAGTTGAGCAGCACCACGCCCCAGCGCAGCAACCAGACACGCGCTTGTTCATCGCGGCTACTACTCAGCTGGCTGATGTGATGGTAGATCTGCGATTCAAAGTGGCTTTCGCTGAGACGTGGATGGCGTCGCAGTTGGTCAAGAAATGCATGGCGTAACGCGCGAATATGCCTGCGGCTACGGCGCGCATCGGAGCTGGGGCGCAGTACCTGAAAAGCCATCCATGCCAGCAGCACGCCACACACTTTGGCCAGATTATCGTTGAGAAAGCTTTGGTAATCCCAGTCTTGCGGGTTGGTGACGGCAATAAATGAACCCATAAACACAATAAATTGTCCCCACATCCCCGCGCGTTTTTTCTGCTGCAGCTTAAACAGTTGCAAGGTGATCAGCAGCGGAAACAGCACCAGCAGAAATTGCCACAGGGCGCTGATTTGTACCATCAAACCGTATTGCAGCAGAAAACTAAACACCGACAGCCATAGCAGGGTTTTCAGCAACAGTGACACGCTGCCACTGGGGGAGGGAGCGGAAGAGTAGAGCACGCAGGCAATCGCGGTCAGCGTCAGGGCTGCTGCACCTGCATCCCATTGTGTGCCAATCCAGAAAGCACAGCCCAGCATGATCACGCTAAAGGTGCGCAACGCACTCCAGCCGGCTTCAGCGCTGTCACTTTCACGTGCCAGAGAGGGCACTTTTGGCGGTTGAAAGCGCGTATCGGCGTCTGCGCGCTCAATCAAACGTATCCAGCGATTAACGTTGAGGTAAACCCAGCAGAAATAACGTAAACGTTGAACAAACGCGCGCTGACGATAATCGCCGGTGGCGTCCGGTGTCACACTGCGCAGTATGCGCGCCAGACGATACTTATCACACTGCGGCAATGCGAGTTCGTGTAACAACTGTTGAATGGCGGTGTAGAGTTCCGGTGGTGCATCCGGCCAATTCAGCAGCATGCGGCGCAGGCTGGAGAGAACGCTGGTCAGGCGCAACTGCTGGTGCAAAACATAGTTAAGCACGTTGTTCTGACGGCGATAGCGGTAATGGCTCCAGAAGGCCTGAATACGCAGCAAGTTCATAGTGAGAATCTGGCTGATGACATTCTCATGCGCGGTGCGCACGTTATCAGTACTGCTTTGTTGCAGCAGTAAAACTGCATGGTCGAGCAGACGGGCGTGCATCTGCCGCAACGAATTCATCAAGGTGTTACCGTCCGACGTGCTGGGCAAAACCATCATCATCAGTCCGGCACACAAAATGCCTGAAATCACCTCGCAAACGCGCGCCTGAGTGATATCCCACAATTGGGTCACATCGGTAATATTGACGCTGCTAAAGGCAATGATCGCTGCGGTGTAGCCAGCCAGAGAGAATGCGTAGGCGACATTGTTTTGATAGTGGTTGGCGATCCAGGTACAAAACGCCAGCCAGCCGGCCATAAAAAAGGCAAATAGCCAGGGTTCGTTGAGCGTATGCCCGGCAATCAAAAGCGCGGCGGTGGCACCGAGCAGGCTGCCGACAATACGCCCCAGACTTTTACTGATCGCACCGCCCACGGTGGGAAAACTCACCACGGCGGCGGAGGTCATCGCCCAATAGGGTTCATCCAGTTGCAGCGCATAGGCGATGGTCAGCGCCAGACACATCGCAATCGCATTTCGTAAGGCATAGCGCCATTCGCCGCCGGTTGCTTTAATCCACGGCAGATTTTGCCAGGCCAGCCACTGCAGATTCATGGCGGCCTCAATGTGCGATGGAAATCGTACAGGTGGTGCCCGCCACCAGCGGAACATCATCCGGAATCGCATCCAAACGAATGCGTACCGGCACACGCTGTGCCAAGCGCACCCAAGGCACGTTGGGTTTGATGTCTGGCACTAAACCGCCATCGGTTGAAACGCTCTGATCGTAAATAGCGCGCCCGATGCTCTCCACTTTTCCCTGCAAGCGAGTGCCATTACTGTAGAGTACGATTTGCGCGTCGGCGCCGGGCTGAATGTGACGCAGTTTGGTCTCTTCGAAATAGCCCATCACATAATAGGAGTGGCTATCCACCAGGGCGAACAACGGTGTTCCGGCGGTGGCGTAGTTGCCGGGACGCAGCGTCAGGTTGCTGATCCAACCGTCGGTGGGCGCGGTAAGCGTGGTTTGTTGCAGATTCCAGCGCGCCTGATCCAGACTCGCCTGTGCCGCTTTAGCCGTTGCTGCGGCGGCGTTTGCTGTCAGTCGTGCGGCATCCATATCTTCTGCTGAGATCACATTACGTGGCAGGCTGGCACGACGATTGGCTTCGTGTTGGGCTTTGGCCAAATCGGATTGCGCCTTCGCCAGTTGAGCATCCGCATTATCCAGCGCAATTTGCCAGGGCACGGGATCGATCTTTAAAAGGATGTCCCCTTTATGCACAAACTGGTTGTCATGCACCTTGAGATCAATGATGCGGCCAGACACTTCCGGTGTGATATCCACCAGCTCAGCGCGCACTTTGCCATCACGTGTCCACGGTGACTGCATGTAGTAGTTCCACATCCACCAGCCGGCAATCAGGGCCAGGGCAAACACCACCAGTGTTGAAAAGTATTTAAAAGGGTTGAATTTCATGGTGATTTATCCGAGGCTCAGTATCCACAGTGCGCCAGTGACGCACAGGACAAACAGGGAAAGATCCATTAAGGTGGGATGCCAGATGTCGCCGGAGTACATCCAGCCGCGCAGCAACGGGTGAATCAGTAACCAGAAAAAGAAACCCAGCAGCACAGCTTTAAACAGCGGCGGAAAGAACAGCGAGGCACCAAATACCAGGTCGGTAAGCGGAGCGGTGGCGGAAAGTGCGGTAATGGACACGTGTCTTCATCCTTCATTGTCCCAGGTTCTCTCTCAAACTAGCGTAGAAGAGAGCGTGCCGTCTGGCCTGGAATTTGTAATTTGTCCTGTAAACTCGCAGAATAGTGTAAAATCTGGCTTGATAGCTAGCAAGCTAATTATAAGGAGATGAAATGGATACGCCCCTCGGTACAGACCTGTCTCGGCTGGTACGCATCTGGCGTGCCTTGATTGACCAGCGTTTGAAGCCGCTTGAGTTGACACAAACGCATTGGGTGACGTTACACAATATTCATCAACTTCCGCCAGAGCAGTCGCAGATCCAGCTGGCCAAAGCCATTGGTATTGAACAACCTTCGCTGGTGCGTACGCTGGATCAGTTGGAAGAGAAGGGACTCATCACGCGTGCCACCTGTGCTAACGACCGTCGTGCCAAACGCATTAAGTTGACGAAGCAGGCCGAGCCGATTATCGAGCAGGTTGAAAATGTGATTGATGCGACCCGCGATGACATCCTTTCGGGCATCAGCCTCGAAGAGATTAATCAAATGGTCACGCTGATTGCTCGACTGGAAAAAAACATTCTCGAGTTCCAAAACCGCGAGAAATAAAAAAACCGACGCGCTGGCGTCGGTTTTTTTTATCTGCTCGCTTAGCGTGGTGAAACGGTCACCTGGCTGCCATTCGACGCCATGACGACGCGCTGACCCACTGAGTAACGGGTTGCGGCCTGCTTCTGCACCACCATAATGGTGTTGCCGTCGTCTTTACGGATTTCCAGCTCAACACCGTCAGACTTGTTGACCGCACCCTGCACGCCCTGGCCTGCTACGCCGCCAAGTACCGCACCGCCTGCTGTGGCCAGGCTGCGACCGGTGCCACCACCAATGGTGTTACCGAGGAAACCACCCAGCACCGCACCACCAATCGCGCCAATCACGTTATTTTCATCGCCACCCTGGATTTTAACCGGGCGAACCGACACCAGAGTACCGTATGAGACACTTTGTACTTGTTTGGCTTCATTGGCGCTATACACATCACCGGAAAGGGTGTCATTGCTGACACAACCTGCCAGCGTCAGGCCGGTCAGTGCCACGGCTACAAAACGCTTAATCATCAGAAAGCTCCTTAATGCAAAAAAACGCCATGTTCTCGTCCTCTACAGCAAGAGTATAAGACAGAAAGCTGGCAATTGACTCTATGTCCAAATAATACGCGGCTGAGGCGAAGGATAGACCATTGCCCCTCAACAAAAATTCAATTTCGTGCTGAAAATATTTTATCGCTGAAATGCCGTGTGCGGTGCGGTTGAGAAGCGGAATTTTATCATAGAATTAGCCGCTGATATTTGCCAGGCTAAACAGAAACGAATTGAAGACTCGCGCGTGAGTAAGGAACCGCTATGAAATCAGGACGCTATATTGGTGTGATGTCCGGCACCAGCCTCGACGGTGTCGATGTGGTACTGGCGGTGATTGATAATCATATGGTCGCGCAGCAGGCCAGCTATTGTCACCCGATGCCGCAGGAGATTCGGCAACAGGTGCTGGCAATCTGTCAGGGGCAATCGCTGACGCTGTCGCAACTCGGCCAACTGGATACACGGCTGGGCAAGCTATTTGCCGAAGCGGTGTTAACGCTAATGCAGCAGCAATCGCTGGAAGCCAGCGACATCATGGCAATAGGTTGTCATGGTCAGACCGTGTGGCATGAGCCGCAGAGCGACACCCCGAATACGCTACAGATTGGGGACAGCAATCAAATCGCCGCCGCCACGGGAATTACCGTGGTGGCCGATTTTCGTCGTCGCGACATGGCCTTAGGCGGACAAGGCGCGCCACTGGTTCCCGCGTTCCATCAGGCGCTGCTGATGGACAGCGTTGAACGGCGCATGGTGCTCAACATTGGCGGTATTGCCAATCTGTCATTATTAATCCCCGGTCAGCCTGTGCGTGGCTTTGATACCGGGCCTGGCAATATGTTGATTGATGCCTGGATTTGGCGTCATAAGGGCGTGCCCTATGATAAGGCTGCTAGCTGGGCGCGCAGTGGTCAGGTGGTGCCTGCACTGCTGGAGGAAATGCTCAACGACCCCTGGTTCGCGCTGCCACCACCGAAAAGTACCGGTCGTGAATACTTCAATCTCGGCTGGGTTGAGCGGCAACTACAGCGTTTCCCGGCACTGGCACCGCAGGATGTGCAGGCCACACTCAGCGAACTCACCGCATTGACCATTGCTCAGCAAGTTCAGCTCAACGATGGTTGCGATCGCCTGCTGGTGTGTGGTGGCGGCAGTCGTAATCCGTTGCTGATGGCGCGGCTGGCGGCCCATTTGCCGGGTACTGAAGTGGGGACGACGGATGACGCCGGGATCAGTGGTGATGATATGGAAGCGTTGGCCTTCGCCTGGCTGGCGTTTCGCACCTTGTCCGGTTTGCCAGGCAATTTGCCTGCCGTCACCGGTGCACGGGAAATGAGTGTATTGGGCGCCATTTATCCGGCGAATGCCCGATTGACACATTAAGGAGTGAAAGATGAAAAAAATCGTTATTCTGTTGAGCTGTGTCGTCACGATGAGTGGCTGCGGCATGATGCACAAAGAGCAGCCTACACCACAGACATTGCGCTATCAGTGCGGCACATTACCGTTAACGGTGACACTGGACAATCCGAAGCAGCAGGTGAGCTTTATTCTGGATGGTAAACCGCTCACCTTAACCCAAACCGTATCAGCTTCCGGCGCGCGCTACAGCGACGGCACTTATGTCTTCTGGTCGAAAGGCAATGGCGCTTTTGTTGAGCGTAATGACAAAATCGTGATTAATGACTGTGAATTGCAAAATGCGGATACGTCCGCCCAGTAACGAAGAGAATCAGCATGAGCGACAGTGACAGCTTGCAAAACATTGCCCATTTACGTCGTGAGTACACTCGCGGCGGGCTTAGACGTAACGATCTGCCAGACAATCCGCTGGCGTTGTTTGAACACTGGCTCAAGCAGGCGTGCGATGCCCAACTGCCCGATCCTACAGCAATGACCGTCGCCACCGTTGACAGCAGCGGCCAGCCTTATCAGCGTATTGTGTTGCTGAAGCATTACGATGAACAAGGCATGGTGTTTTACACCAATCTGGGCAGCCGCAAAGCGCTGCAGCTGGCGGACAATCCGCGCATCTCGCTGCATTTCCCATGGCACTTCCTTGAACGCCAGGTGATGGTATTAGGAGAAGTGGAAAAACTGTCGCCACTGGAAGTGCTGAAATACTTTAGCAGCCGCCCACGGGATAGCCAGATCGGTGCCTGGGTGTCAAAGCAATCAAGCCGTATTTCGGCGCGTGGTGTGCTGGAAGGCAAGTTCCTTGAACTTAAGCAAAAATTCCAGCAAGGCGAAGTGCCTTTACCCAGTTTCTGGGGCGGATATCGCGTCAAATTCCATACCGTGGAGTTCTGGCAGGGCGGCGAACATCGCCTGCACGACCGCTTCCTCTACCAACGTGAAGGCAACGGCTGGACGATTGACCGTTTAGCGCCGTAAAACTGCGTTTTACCCCCTTTCAACGCTGGCGCAGTTGGCGTCAGCGCTTTATGCTATAGCCCTCATTTTTTTCGTATCCGCATCTCAGCGGAAAGCTGTGTACCAGCCTAGGTGCAGTCTGATCAATTTGGAGTCAGTGATGACCAGCAGTAACCTGATACAACAATTGCAAGAAAGGGGCTTAGTCGCCCAGGTAACGGACGAGGAAGCGTTAGCAGAGCGACTGGCGCAAGGGCCAATTGCACTCTATTGCGGCTTCGATCCGACCGCTGATAGCTTGCATTTGGGCCATCTGGTGCCGCTGCTCTGCCTGAAACGTTTTCAGGACGCCGGACACAAGCCGGTCGCGCTGGTGGGTGGTGCCACCGGTCTGATTGGCGATCCCAGCTTTAAAGCAGCAGAACGTAAACTTAACACCGCGGATACCGTGGGCGAATGGGTTGAAAAGATCCGCAAACAGGTGGCGCCATTCCTCAGCTTCGACTGCGGCGATAACAGTGCTATCGCAGCGAACAATTACGACTGGTTTGGCGGCATGAACGTGCTGACTTTCCTGCGTGACATCGGTAAGCACTTCTCGGTGAACCAGATGATCAACCGCGAAGCGGTGAAGCAGCGTCTGAACCGTGAAGATCAGGGGATTTCTTACACCGAGTTCTCCTACAACCTGCTGCAGGGTTACGACTTTGCGGAACTGAACAAGCGTCACGATGTGGTGCTGCAGATTGGCGGTTCTGACCAGTGGGGCAACATCACGTCAGGTATCGATCTGACGCGCCGTCTGCATCAGCAGCAGGCGTGGGGCTTGACCGTTCCGCTGATCACCAAATCTGATGGCACCAAATTCGGTAAAACCGAAGGTGGCGCAGTGTGGCTCGATGCGAAGAAAACCAGCCCATACAAGTTCTACCAGTTCTGGATTAACACTGCTGACTCAGACGTGTATCGCTTCCTGAAGTTCTTCACCTTTATGAGCATTGAAGAGATTAATGCGCTGGAAGAAGAAGACAAGAACAGCGGTAAAGCGCCACGCGCCCAATACGTGCTGGCAGAGCAGGTAACACATCTGGTGCACGGCGAAGCGGGTCTGACGGCGGCAAAACGTATTACCGACAGCCTGTTCTCAGGCAGCCTGACCGAGATGACCGAAGCGGACTTCGAGCAGTTAGCGCAGGACGGTATGCCAGTGATTAACCTGAAAGCGGAAGACGATCTGCAGCAGGCGCTGGTGGCGGCTGAACTGGTACCTTCGCGCGGTCAGGCGCGTACCATGATCGGTTCCAACGCCGTTTCTCTCAACGGTGAAAAACAATCTGACGCCGAGTATCGTTTCAGCGACAGCGACAAACTGTTTGGTCGCTTCACGCTGTTGCGTCGCGGTAAAAAACACTACTGCCTGATTAACTGGCAGTAAGGTTCGAGGGCCGGTTTCCGGCCCTTTTTTATGGCAAGGCAGTACAGGGCAATAATGAAAAATATCCTCGCAATCCAGTCTCATGTGGTTTACGGCCACGCCGGTAACAGCGCCGCCGAATTCCCCATGCGCCGTATGGGCGCAAACGTTTGGCCGTTAAACACCGTACAGTTCTCTAATCACACGCAATACGGTCACTGGACCGGCACCGTGATGCCAGCGACCCATTTGACCGACATCGTCAAAGGCATTGCGGCGATTGACCGTCTGAAGACCTGTGATGCGGTGCTGAGCGGCTATTTAGGGTCTGCTGAGCAGGGCGAGCAGATTCTGGAGATCGTGCGTCAGGTGAAAGCCGCTAACCCCAACGCCTGGTTCTTCTGCGATCCGGTGATGGGCCACCCTGAAAAGGGCTGCATTGTGGCGCCTGGCGTCGCGGAGTTTCATTGCAAGATGGCGATGCCAGCCAGCGATATCATCGCGCCGAACCTGCTGGAGCTGGAAATGCTCAGCGGCCACGAAGTGGCGAATATTGAGCAGGCGGTAGTGGCGGCACGCGCGTTAGTGGCGCAGGGACCGAAAGTGGTGCTGGTGAAACATCTGGCGCGTGCCGGACGTCGCAGCGATCGCTTTGAGATGCTGCTGGTCACCGCTGACGAGTGCTGGCATATCAGCCGTCCGCTGGTGGATTTCGGGGTTCGTCAGCCGGTGGGCGTGGGCGATCTCACCAGTGGTTTGCTGCTGGTCGATCTGCTGCACGGCAAATCGTTACAGGATGCACTGGAACACGTTACTGCTGCAGTGTATGAAGTGATGCTGAAAACTCACGAGATGGGCGAGTACGAGTTGCAACTGGTGGCAGCGCAGGACGCGATTGCGCAACCGACTCAGCACTTTGCTGCTGAGAAGCTGTAACGGCTGCGAAATCTGCAGGCGACCACCCGGTGGCCTGCAGACACGATGCAAAACAGGCGCACAGGGTGCGCCTGAATCGGCTTAAACCAAACCTTCCGCTTTCAATGCTGCCTGCACCGCAGGGCGCTCCGCCACGCGATCAAACCAGGCTTCAAGCGCCGTTAACCCGCTCAAATCTAGCTTGATGGCTTTTGCCCAACGCGTGACCACAAACAGGTAGACATCGGCCACGGTGAAACGCAGTCCCATCAGCCACTGCTTATCCTGCAGCGCTTCATTCACCGCCTGATATTTTTTCTCTAGCTGCGCCCGCACAATCGCTTTGTACTCTTCCGGCGTGTCCGGACGGAACAGCGGCGAGAAGGTTTTATGCAGTTCACTGCTGACAAAGCTCAACCATTCAAGGGTGTGGTAGCGCGTCAGGCTGCCGGTCGGTGCCAGTAAATTGCGATCCGGCTTCAGATCCGCCAGATACTGCACAATGGCAACGCCTTCGGTTAACAAGCTGCCGTCATCAAACTGCAGCGCCGGAACCTGTCCTTTGGGGTTAATCTGCCAGTAATCTTCTCCCTGCTCGGTGACCTTTTTCTGCAGATCGACATTGACCTGGGTAAAGTCCAGCCCGCATTCACGCGCAACAATATGCGGTGACAACGAACAGGCACCGGGCTTGCAATAGAGTTTCATCATGGCTTCTCCTGGAAGTGTGGTTGTGATCGAATTAGCATAAATCTGCGAAAATTTTTTACCAGTGACCGCGATCAGGAATTACGGTCCGCTTTAAACTTTTCCTGCGTAAAACAAGGTAGCGCAGGCAATTGTTCCAGCGCATAGTCCCAGAACTGCCGCACCTTAGGCGTCATGTTTTTAACCCGCTGTGTGACCAGTTGTACCGGCAAGGGGACAGGCTCCCACTCGGGTAATAAACGGATCAGTTTGCCATCACGAATATCATCCAGCACCTGGTACGACAGCAAACGTCCAATCCCCTGACCGCCACGCAGCGTTTCCAGCTGGCTTTCAATATCGTTTACGCGCAGACGAGGCAAAATGCGCACGCGTAAATCCTGGGCAAAGCGCCATTCACGTGTGTGACGCAAACTGGTGATCACCGTATGTTGCTGCAGCTCTGCCGGATGGGCGGGAGCACCTGCAAGCCGAAGATATTCCGGGCTCGCCACCAACGTCGAACGCACGCTGCCTACTTTGCGTGCCACCATTGAAGAATCCTGTAATTCGCCAATGCGCAGCGCGATATCCAACCCGTTCTCAATTAAATCCTGATAGCTGTCACTCAGCACCACTTCGATTTGCATCTCGGGATGTTGCTGTAAGAATGCATTCACCAGCGGCATGATATGGCGGCGGCCGAAAGGCACGGGTGCGGTGATGCGCAGCAGCCCCTGCAGGCCACTGTGATGCGCGCTATCGAGCGCGTGCTGATAATCACCTAATATTTGCTGAGCCCGTTCGAACAGCTGCCAGCCCGCTTCTGTGGGCGCCAGTTGACGAGTGGTGCGTTCAATCAGGGTCGTGCCCAACCGGGACTCGAGGGCATTCAATGTGCGGGTAATAACGGGAGGGGAGCGCTGTAAAAAACGTGCAGCACTGGCCAGGCTGCCTTGCTGAATCACCGCGACAAATACCTGAAGTTCTTCAAATCTATCCATGATGATTCCAGCACGTTTAACAGGAAGCCGTCATCATGCGGGGAAGTGGATAAAAAGCGAAGCTTTGGCAGCAGGAAACGTTAAAGCGGTGGAAAGAAATGAGTAATAGGAAATAAAAATGCCGGGCGTTTGCCCGGCTTATTCACATCACCTGCATTACTGATTGGCGTTAGCGCTTTTCAGTTCAGGCTGTGAAGCATCACTCTGCGTCATACGGTTCAGCAGTGGCGCGGTGATCAACATCAGGATAGCGATCACACCGGTTGCAATACCAATCTGCTGGAACACATGGCTGTAAACTTCCAGTGAAGCATGCGGATCGGTCACATCATTCGGTACGGCCATCAAATTCGCCACTTTACCGGCAATCATTGCAGCACCCGCCGTGGTCAGGAACCAGGAACCCATGATGAAGCCCATCAGACGCTGTGGGACTAACTGTGCCACCATTGCCAGGCCAAGACCGGAAATCATCAGTTCGCCCACACTCTGCAGTGCATAGCTGATGATCAACCAGTTCACAGACACAATACCGGCATCATTAGCGAACCTGGCACCAAATGGCAGCACCAGGAATGCAGCAGAGCACAGCACCATACCAATCGCGAACTTGTGTGGCATAGGCAGTTTGTCGCCCAGCTTGTTGTAAACCGCTGCCAGAATCGGGCTGGCCAGCATGATCCAGAAAGGGTTCAGTGCCTGGAACTGTTCTGGTTCGAAGGTAATGCCCAGAATGGCATGCTCAACGTTACGAATAGCAAAGAAGTTCAGTGAGGTTGGCATCTGCATGTAGAGCACGAAGAACACAATCGCTTCGAGCATCAGCAGGAAGGCGACAAACATTTTACGGCGTGCTGCACCCTGCAGGGCAAAGGCTTCTTTCGCGAACACCAGCACGATGCCGACGGCAATCACGCCCAGTGCCATACGCGCAATGCTTTGGTGATGCAACAACCAGGCGGCAATGGCAACCAGCGCCACCACACCTACCAGCGTCATCAGCAATTTGCTGACATTCAGTGGCGCAAAGTCCGGTTTAGAACCGTAGTTTTTCACCAGGCGCTGGCAGAACAGGAAGTTCAGTAAGGTAATCACCAGACCCACCACGGAGAGCGAGAACGCTGCGCCCCAGCCGTAATGTGCAGCCAACCACGGTGTCAGCATCATCGAGAACAGAGAACCGATGTTGATCGACATATAGAACATGGTGAACGCACCGTCGATGCGCGGATCATCTTTCTCGTAGCAGGTAGACAGCAGAGAAGAGGGGTTGGCTTTAAATAAGCCACTACCCACGGCGATAGTTGCCATGCCGACGTACACCATCGCAGTGTCATGGCCTGAGAAGGCGATCAGCGCATAGCCGAGCGCCAGCACGATCACGCCGAGCACAATCACGCGTTTGGTACCCAATACTTTATCGCCCAGCCAGCCGCCAATCGCGACCATGCCGTAAACCAGGGCGCTGAACGAGGTGAACAGGGTAATGGAGTCCGCTTCGGACATGCCCAGCTGTTTCACCAGGTAAACGGCCATGATGGCTTGCAGACCGTAGTAGCCGAAACGCTCCCACAGTTCGATGGAGAAGATCAGATAAAACGCTTTCGGTTGCTTGAACGCGTTGAGGCTTACTGCCTCGTCAGTGTGTTTGTTTGCAGTTGACACGTGTACCTCAGTTTATACATAGCCTGTTTTACGACAGGAATTAAGTCTGCGTCGGGCTGAGTAATCCCGCGCAACATTGTTATTAGAAAGGAAAAACGGCGCCTAATTTGGCTGAATCAGGCCAACAGGGCAAGCATTTTTTGCACGCTGAAATACTTGTAACAGGTAGGGTTAATGCCGTTATAAGAAGTTGTAAATCAGTGTTAAATATTGCTGTGTGGCATTATATCAGAATAATCGTGCTAACTGGAGATCCTTAGGATCATTTTCCTGATATAAACCGCTTAAGGTGTATTTCACAGAACATAACGCTATAGATGATAATTTATACCAATATAAAGACCGTGAATGTACATTTACCAAGCACAATTGCTTGATAGTTGAGCGTAATAGGCTGACTAAAGTTTCCAAATGGCTAATTTGTTGATCCTGCGCACAAAATTACGAATTAATTAAAACCGTAAAAGAAGTAAACGATTGCGTGGTCAACATCCGTCGAGTTAATCACCACAAAGAGGAATGTTTAGCCGTATAAACAGCAGGCTATAACCAAAATGCGCGCAAACGAAAGTGAGTGATATCGCGCTGAAATGCGCTTAGACAGGTCGAGATGTTTGCTGTAACCTCGTTTTTTCCCTAAAAGGACGTAGCCATGACGCAGTCAGTTCGTGTCGCCCTTGTTGGCGATTTCCGTGCCAATGCTGTTGCACATCAAGCCATTCCTCCTGCTGTACAGTTTGCCGCAAAATCCCTCTCGCTCGACGTTACCGCCGACTGGATCGCCACTCCCGACATCCATCAACACAACTGGAACGATTACGATGCCATTTGGGTCGTGCCAGGCAGCCCGTATCTCAACGACGAAGCTGTGTTTGCAACGATCCGCTGGGCGCGTGAAAACCACAAACCGTTCCTCGGTTCGTGTGGCGGTTTCCAGTATGCGGTGGTAGAGTACGCCCGCAATGTGCTGGGTTGGGAAGATGCCGGGCATGCGGAAACCGATGAAAGTGGGCGCTGGGTGATTGCGCCGCTGACCTGTTCGCTGGTGGAACAGCGTGGCACGGTGACTTTCGAAGCGGGTTCAAAGATTGCACAAGCTTACGGCGCGCTGGAAAGTGATGAAGGGTATCATTGTAATTTCGGCGTGAACCCGGAATTCAGTGACGCGCTGGCAACCAATAATCTGAAGATTACTTCATGGGATTTGGATCGTGACGTACGCGGTGTTGAACTGACCGATCATCCGTTCTTTGTCGCGACGCTGTTCCAGTCAGAACGGGCGGCGCTGCAAAATCGGCTATCCCCGCTGGTGGTCGCCTGGCTGCAGGCTGCGGCTAAATAATTGATTGAACAGAGAGGCTGCTTCGCCTCTCTTTACTCGTCCAGACACAGCAGGGGTTTACGCGCACGACCCGACTGGTGATAACTTTCGATTGCCGCGCGCCACTCTTTCAATGGGAAAATTTCCACCTCACCACACTCGCTGTCGCGCAGCAACGGCCAGATCTTTGAGAAAAGCTGTTGCCACGGTGCCGCGCCAATATCGCCCAAGGTGTGCCGCACATGAAACCAGTGCAGTGCTGGACGGGCGGCATTCACTTTTACCGGCGCGCCGCTTAATACCCCGTAAGCCACAAAGTGCGCGTGCTCAGGTAGCGTTCGCCAGATCAACTGCCCCACATCGCCGCCGACCGCATCAAACACGATATCGGTTTGCGCACTCACTGCTTCAATCGCGTCCCGCGCAGTCTCCTGCAACGCACTCAGGCCGAGGGCGTGCAACTTTTCTGCATGTGCTGACGAGCGATACACCATCACCACGCGTCGTGCACCGCGCAGCTTAGCCCACTGGGCCAGCAACAGTGCGCAGGCGGAACCACCGGCAGTGATCAGGACATTTTTACCGCTGACCGGCCATTGCTGCAGCATCAGCAAAGCGGCTAGCGGATTGATATAGGCGCGCGCAGCCAGCGTACTCTTAATATCCTCTGGTACCGGAATAGCGAGCTGTGGATCGATATCCACATAATGTTGCCAGCAGCCCACGCCACGCAGTGGTAACACGCGTTGCCCCACTAAATGTGAGTAAGCAGAGGGCGCGGAGATCACGGTGCCCACGCCTTCGTAACCAGCGACCTGTGGCGGCGCGACACGGTGACGATAAGCACCGGTAATCGGGATCAGATCAGACGCGTTCACTGGCGCATAGTGCATTTGCACGCGCAGCAGGCCAGCGGAACAAGGGGCTAAAGAGGAGGATTCCAGCGTCAGTACATCAACAGGATCGCCAAACTGCCGATACCAGAGCGCGAGATTGCGATCCGTTATCGGCATGGACTCAGACTTCGGTTTTGGCGTCGAATTAGGATGGTAAAGTCCTAAATAACCATTATTTAATGTCATGAGGTTTTAGCTTAAGGACGATTTCTTATAATTCTACATGACCACTTTTGCTTTTTTCCATTAATAGCAACCCGCTAATGCAATGGATTATATCCTTTCGGTTAAAGCCCAGATCTGCCGGCATCTCTGATAGAGAGGAAAATGTGTCCCAAACTGAGTGCTATTTGTGAAACAGAGATAGCGGTGGCGCTTTTCCCCCCCTCAACCTCGGCAATGTGTACCGGGCGCAACGATCACGGCAATCGCCCCTCCAAAATAATCCCTCGGAGAAATGTGAATGTGGTTGCAAAGTTATCAGCTTTCGAAATGAGATGGTTGAATAAAAATGAATTGGCCGATTCCAGACATCCCACATAAGAAAAGCTTAAAGAAACCATCCATTAAATTCTTGACGATTGTTTTTATTCTTTTGATTTGCTTAGGTGCATTAACTTTAATTTTTCTGCTGAAAGTTCATGATTACAGAGATATAATAATCAATGGTTTGCTACCTTCAGGGTTGATATGGCTATGTCTCGTGGGAATTATTTGGTTTCGCTATGATCAATCTTCCAATGCCGCTATATTATGGGGTATTCAGACTCAACTTACCAAATCTCATTGGCAGCGTTGGGCTATGTGGCAAAGGCCGATTATAGCAAATATAATCTTGTGTCCTGAAAAAAATGGAAGCGAAGCTTTAATTGGAGATCCTTCTAATATTCCAGCATATCCGGTTAAATGCAGGCATCTACACCACGATTTTTTAAATTTAAGCTCTAAGTTTATTTTTTTAGATGAAAATCTGGAAAGACAATGCCCTGGTTATCGAAATAGTCTTTATGACATCATTTTACTCAAAACAGAAAAGCATGATGCATCTCACATTTCTGAGGCTGTATTTAAACAATGGGATATTGTCCCTAATATTGTGTCTGTGACTGACCAATACTTTTCAGGTTCTGAATTCTGTTCGATTAAAGAAATGGCACTGATTATTACCTTGCAGGATTGGCCTAACTCTGTTGAATGTGGATATAGTGAATTCATTAACGCAAGTCTTATATGTTCATCAGAAATGATCAAGAGTGATTCATTTCTTGTCAAAGCAGGTGTAGGGAGATTTTTGCATTCAAACTCTCTGACGAAATCACTTGATATTCTCACAGAGTATAACAGGTTGGAGGCTTCAGAAATGAAGCATGTATGGCTTTCGGGAGTTGAGGAGGCTGATAAGATTACAATCGTACGCTATGCTGAAGAAAAAAAATGGGCACTTCCTTCTCGATATCCATTTTTGGTTGTTAATCATTCATTTGGCCCGCCAGGACCACTATCCTTTCCTGTTTCTATTTCATTATTAGTTGATGCTGCAATTAGAACGGGAGAAACTCAATTATTAATATCAGGTGGCAAGGATAAAGCCTATTCATTTTGTCTGATTACAAGGAAGTTGTTTTTATGACATCAACAGCTTCGCCGGTCATTCGGCGTTTTAGTGTAACAGGATATTCAATATTAGTCGTGGCGCTTGCATGCGTAAGTGCATTCCTGATCACTACTTTCAGAAGTGGTATGGATATCTTAGGCGTAAATGTTGAATATTTTTGGTTAATCTGGGGGGTGTGTGTAATAGCTTTAATAATAGCTATCTTTACTCTTCATTTTTCTCAGAGAAAGTCAATTGGCGAAAAGCAAGAGCAATATTTACCTCAAAAAATAATTGGGCACGACAAGCAATTAGATAAGAAAAAAACCACTTCAACTGAAAATCACCGGATTATTCTTCAGCATCTCCATTATGCTCTCCGCCAACAACACGGCCGTCTTTGGAATTTCAAAGTTCACATCCTTCTCATCACGGGCAGCGTGTCAGACGTTGAACGCTTGGCACCTGGCCTGACCAATCAACTCTGGCAAGAGGTCAGTGGTACGCTGTTGTTGTGGGGCGGCGATCCCGCCTCTCAAACTGATGAAAACTGGCTGATTGCTTTAAAGCGTCTGCGTCGCCGTCCTGCAGACGCGATAATTTGGGTGACTTCTGCTGCTGACCAGCTTAACGACATTGGCGGGTTGCCCACTACTGCGCAACCTTCCAGTGCCGCGATGGATGCCACCGCACATGCCTTATCGGCTCGTTGCAATATGCTCGGCTGGCGACTGCCGCTGTTCGTCTGGTCATTGCATACACGGGCTGGAAAGCAATCTGGCCGTATAACTCAGGCCGTTGGGTTCCCGACTTCCACAACCAATAATCACGATGCATTGCTCGCGGCACTGGCGGCGGATCTCATCGCGCAGGGGACCCAGCAGGTGGCGGGCTCGCCGCAGCATCACTTTTTGCTGAGCCTCGCGGACCAGCTGGCGCGTGTGCCTGAATCGATAACTACGCTGCTTTCTCCGCTGCAGAGTGTTCAACGCTCTCTGCCGCTGGCGGGGATGGTGTTCAGCCCGCAATCGGAAGGTACGGCACTTACGGTGCCACACCATTGGATACGCGATAACCGCTGGGATGCGCTGCCTGCGTCTTCAAATGAACTCCCTGCTCATCTTCGCCCGTCTCGCTATGGCATGCAGTGGAATCGCATTCTCGCCGCAGCCGCCTGTGTGTTGGTGGTACTGTGGGGAGCAGGAATGCTGGTCTCTTTCGCCGCCAATCGCAGCATTATCGGTGATGCCGTACAGGTGACTGAAAACGCTTCTGACAGCAGTCAGTCTTTAAAACAACGGCTTGCTGCGATGGGCGTGCTTCAGGATACGATCGGGCAATTACAGTATCGCCAGGAGCATGGTACGCCCTGGTACAGCCGCCTCGGACTGAATCAGAACGAAGAACTGCTGTCTGCCCTGTGGCCTCGTTACCGTCAGGCGGCGCTGCCCCTGCTACGCGACGCCGCAGCCTTGCAGCTTACTGACGCGCTGAAAG